>JBOFTL010000082.1:0-5918 GCA_051652045.1 Microcoleus sp.
GGCAGTGCTATCAGCAGCACGGCTCAAGAGAGTAGGAGCATCCATCGCGGCTCCACCTTGAGTCAGCAAATCTATTTTATCACTGCCGATCGCAAAATCGGTAATGCGATCGCTCGCGGATACAGAAGATTGCCCAAACTGGAAGATGAAAGTATCTGCTGCCGCACCACCAGTTAAGGTGTCTCGATTGGCACCACCGTTAAGCGTATTGTTAGCAGTATTGCCTGCAATACTGTTGGCTAAACCGTTGCCGGTGCCGTTAATTGCAGCAGTACCAGTTAAGGTAAGGTTTTCAACTTCTGCTGGTAGGATGTAGGTGATGGCAGAGCGCACCACGTCCCCTCCTTGGGCTGCCAATTCGGTGACGACATCTCCAATGCTATCGACAATGTAAATATCGTTCCCCAATCCGCCGTTGAATTGGTCGTTTCCGAGTCCTCCATCTAAATAATCGCTATCATTACCGCCATCGAGAAAGTCGTCTCCAGCAAACCCTCTGAGGGTATCGTTGCCAGCTAATCCATTGATGATATCTGCATTGGCAGTTCCGGGTAAGTTATCGGGGCCAGCAGTGCCATTAATAGCTGGAGGTGCAACAGTTGTGAAATTCCAGGCACTATTTCCAGTAATTCCAACATAATTGTTGCCAGCTAAATCTTGAATTGCACCGCTGGCAATTTCTACGTAGTAATCAGTAGCGTGGCCTAAATCTGCTGCGGGATCGATCGAGAGTTGGCTGTCACTAACTGTGACATTAGTAGCAGTTACGGGAATAGCTTCGACTACCGAATTATCCGACAGTTTCTTGATAGTCAGATTGCCCGTACCTTTTTGAATTGCTTCGCTGAAGTTGACGGCTAAGTTAGCATTAACGGCAATTCCTGTGGCATTATCGGCAGGAGTGAAACTGCTGGCTGCGGGTGGAGTTGTATCGGCGGTTTTGAAATTCCAGGCACTATTTCCGGTAATCCCAACATAATTGTTGCCAGCTAAATCTTGAATTGCACCGCTGGCAATTTCTACGTAGTAATCAGTGGCTTGGGCTAAATCTGCTGCAGGATCGATCGAGAGTTGGCTGTCATTAACTGTGACATTCGACGCAATTACCGGAATGGTTTCGACTACCGAATCGTCCGACAGTTTCTTGATAGTCAGATTGCCCGTACCTTTTTGAATTGCTTCGCTGAAGTTGACCCCTAAGTTAGCATCAACGGCAATGTCTGTAGCATTATCGGCGGGAGTAAAACTGCTGGCTGCGGGTGGAGTTGTATCATCAGTTCCATAGGTAACAAGCAGTTGGACAGATGAAGCAGAATTGGAGAAGCCATAAATGTACTCCTGATTATCAATGTTATCCAAGGTTGCGATCTGTCCTCCCAGGGCAAAAGCTTGACCGCTCTTGGCATTGATGGCGCTGACTAAAGCCGAGTTCAAGTCGATGGTGACTGTTCGATCGCTGTCGGCACTCGTAAAGTTCCGGCTACCGTAAATAGTACCATCACCTAAATCGTTGTAGATGTCGGTCAACCCAGAACCACCAGCAGTGAGGGTACTCACGGGAGTGGTTACCTCCCGCAACTCGTAGGTTTCGCTGGTATCCGCGCTCGCATAACTGTAGGTTTTGATTTGTAATTTCGCTGAAGTAACGGGCGCGTTGAAAGTGGGCAGGTTAAAGGCTATCCAGTTGCGAAATTTGCTAGACTCAGCATCACCTACGAGATAGTTCGTATTATTTGAGTCGTGAGTTCCCGAATTGTCATACCATCCCGTATCCGTAGCACCTATGGTAGTTGATGTCGTATCATCGCTGATATTCAGTTGAATCGAACCAGTAGCACCGCTATAACCGTCAACAGCAATTTGATAGGTAGTCCCGGCTGTCGCATTTAAGTTAATCAGGCTACTTAAATTCCCTCCTGAATCATCATCAGCACTAATCAGATTGAGGTTGTTAACCGCAGCACCAGTGAAAACGGACAAGTAAGTATCGAAATTGCTGTTTTTGGTATCAATGGTAAAATTGCCGGTGCTGGGTGCAGTCCAAGACCACCACACCGAGTTAGTTGTGCCACTTTGGTAGGGTTCATCTACTTCTGAGGTTGCTCCAATATTTGAGCCTGTTGCGCTCGCAGGTGCACCACTGAGTACGATGCGGTTGGCAAAGTTATCGTTCAAAACACTTGGGTCAGAACCCGTTGATTGAATCGTTAAACTCCAGCCGTTAGCTATAGAACCAACATCACTTCCGACATCATCCTGCACAAATAGCTTCCACTCGCCATTGGGATTTGTGCCGTTGAACGCTGACAGCAGTGTACCGTAAGGGCCTGCGGGTGCGGGATCCGCGAAGGTATCACCGACTTCGTAGTCAGTTGGACGATAAGTTCCTGATGTAATTTGAGATCCATCTGGCAACGTTCCTGAGGCATCGTCACTAAAAGTGAGATTGACACTATTTACGTCTAAGCTACTTCCAGCATCGGACATGAGCATGACTTTTTGTCCATCAGGCCCCAGCAGAAACATATCCACATCATTTGGCCAAGTATGGGATAAACCCGATAAGCTGACTTGAATGTTGGCAATGTTCCCACTGACACCGGAAACGTTAATCGTTGATGGATAAGGCGTAGCACTGCCGAAGCTGGGAATAGTAATACTATTGGGGTTGGTGAAAATTGGCAAAACTTCCTCGGAAACAATCGTTCCTGTTGCCGTATTAGGAGTTGCCCCAAAGTATCCGGTGCCGGGGTTGATATTGAAAACAACGGTTTCGTTTTGGTTTTCTGCTAGGGTATCAGCCGTTGGGTCAACTACCACCTGACCCGTACTAGAGCCTGCAGCAAAGGTGAATGCCCCTGTTTTTGTGGTAGGATCGAAAGTCACTTCACTATTGGTTAACACCGTATAGTCAACCGGGTCACTACCAACCGCAGCCGCATTAGTTGTTCCCGCGACCCCAAAGTTAACAGTCAGGGGATTGGCTAAATCTCCACTGCGACTGAAACTGTAGGTGAAATTCTCTAAACCATCTTCCTGCACCGTAGCTGGACTGACGTTGACGCTGACAGTGGGGAGGTTGCTCAAAGCATTGTGAATGTTCAACCGACCCCCTGAAACCGTATTACCATTCAAAGCAGGAATCGGGTCAGTTGTTTGCAGCAGTTTGTCTTTAATTTGCTGTGCCGTCCAAGTGGGATTTTGGGACCACAGCAACGCCGCCGCCCCTGCCACATGGGGAGATGCCATCGATGTCCCAGAGATGGTGTTGTAGGTCGCTCCAGGCCAAGTGCTATAAATATCAGAACCGGGCGCTCCTAGATCGACACTGGTGGCTCCATAATGGGAGAAATAAGATATTCCATCGGTGCGAGTGGTTGAAGCAACGGAGATAATATTAGACAGGTCGTAGCTGGCAGGATAAAAAGGGTTTATGTCATTGTTCTGTGTATAGTTACCCGCAGCAGCAATGAATAAACTACCCTGTTGTCCGGCAGTATTGATGGCATCGGATAGGCCTTGACTGTAGCCGTCGCCTCCCCAAGAGTTATTAGTAAGTTTGACTCCCTTCGCCATTGCATAGTTAATGGCGAGAATTGCATTGGATGTATCGCCCGAACCACCATCATTTAAAAACTTAAGTGGCATAATCTTGGCATTCCAGGCAACCCCTGTCACTCCAACACTGTTGTTGCCTTTTCCAGCAATGGTTCCCGAAACATGAGTACCGTGTCCGTGTACATCCATCGGGTTATTGTCGTTATAGGCAAAGTCCCAACCGCGAACATCATCTACATATCCGTTACTATCGTTATCAATGCCATCTCCATCGATTTCCCCTGGATTTGTCCAGATATTTTCTACTAAGTCGGGGTGGTTGTAATCAACTCCGGTATCAATAACGCCGATAACTAAGTTGGAGTCGCCTTTTTGAATATCCCAAGCTTCCGGGGCGTCGATGTCGGCATCAGGTGTTCCCCCATCTTGACCTGTGTTGTTGAGTCCCCATAATTGCGAATAGTCAGGGTCATTAGGAGTTGTGGCTTGCGGTGTAATTGTTGCTGAACTTTCGGCAGCAGGACTTGATTTGTCAACACTTGGTTTGTCAACACTTGGTTTGTCAACACTTGGTTTGTCAACACTACTTGGTTTGTCAACACTTGGTTTGTCAACGCTACTTGGTTTGTCAACACTTGGTTTGTCAACACTTGGTTTGTCAACGCTACTTGGTTTGTCAACACTTGGTTTGTCAACGCTACTTGGTTTGTCAACACTTGGCTTTTCAACACTTGGCTTTTCAACACTTGCTTTTTCAACATCCTCAAGGGTGATAATATAATCCGGCTCTATGTATTCAATGCGAGGATCGTCCTTATAAGCGGCTATTGTTTGTTCGACTTTTCCTGATGGAATCTGCCAAATGTCAATTCCTAGCTGTGATGCTTTGGTGACTTTTCTGACTCCGATTTCCGCTAGCAAGTTGGTTGTTTCACTTGCATTAATGGTGGGCTTCAGTTTAACTATTAAACGATCCGATCTAAAATTTGTAGCCATGAGAATTTAACTCCTATATTGATGATAAGGAAATTGTGGTGACACACTCTGGCACAAACGTTATTTACTGTTTGTTGTAGTTCTAATAAACTTCAAGATGATTTACGCAATCCTATGAATAGGATCGATCGCGGTGATGTAGACCTACAAAACTTTATATTTAGGAATCTGTAGAATGCAAATTGCGCAGCTTACCGCTACAGATAGTAAAAATTTTGATTGCTTACGTAAGTCTTGTCCCTATGTAGATGCTGTGCGCAAGCCTTGAATCTATATATAGATGCTCGCGTCATTTCTGTTTGATTTTGTCAATTTTGTATCTGACAAATTTTGATGCTGGTATCAGAATAGAATATTCTCTGGATTTTGTCAACACCCAAAGTTTATTTATTTGCGTCAGCAATTAGCGTCATTTTTGTAGGGAAATGATAAGTGGTTAGATGCTCAGGAGTTTGGTTCGCAAGTTGTTCTAGCTAATAGTAAATCCGGGTTGAATACCCTCTCAATATGAAAATTGATTTGAAAATTACGTCCTTATAGGATGCTTTACTATGTTAAGTAATATAACAGTTTAGTTGACTTTGGAGTAAATCAATTTTATAGTTTTAGATATGTTAATTGTGGGGCAATCATTGTTTTTTAACTTTGGGTATAGTAAGTCAACAACCCACCGACGAGATTTATGTAGCTTACCTCAGTAAGTAGGTACGAAAATTCATAACTATGTCCGGAGAGAGCGAACTGGGTGAAGCGAAGCCTCAGCCCTTCACATGAAAATGCTGTAATTTTTTGTACCGACTTACTTACACGAACCAAGCGGCCTGCGCCGACTAAAAGACGGTAATACCTGAGATCTTGCACGCCGCTCAATAGAGTACCAGAACCCTTGCTCTTGCGTCGATCGAATCACCAAAAACCTACGTTTTCTAGGCTTAATGACATTGCTGCAAGATCTCAGTAATACCATTTCTCTAAAAGTCTGCTACAATCTTTGACCCCCCCTAACCCCCCCTTATAAAGGGGGGGAACAAGAACACTGTTATTTCGTTTAAAATTGGTATAAGCTAAAATCTCAAATTCCATGACTTTTCTAAAAAAGCGATCGCTCATTCTCTTATCAATTGCTTGCATCCTCATCAACTTATATATTTTGCACGCTTGGGGTAAAATTCCACAGAGTTTACGGCCATCTTCGTTAGTGTCAGTTCCAAGAAATCCGACGCGAGAAGAGTATTTAGGATGGTTTATCATCACCCAAATTTCACCTTGGGTGTTCTTTTTCAGCGGTTGGACGGGCATTATTCTAGGGATTTATAGTGCTAAACGCGACGCTGGCAGGCTTAATGCTTATTTTTTTCTAGCAA
>JBOFTL010000083.1:0-8801 GCA_051652045.1 Microcoleus sp.
CCTCACCGGCGCGCTACTGGCATCCCAAACAAGTGTCGATAACAGCCTTCCTGCCAAAACAGGAATCCTCACCATCCCGGAAGGTACGCTGCTAGTCGCCTCCAAGCCCATCCTCGATAGCAACTCTCGCCAACCGGCCCGCGGGACACTGATCCTGGGACGGTATATCGACACTGCCGAAATCGGTTTGCTCTCGCAATTGACGCACCTGTCAGTGGATTTTAGATTGCCGGGTTTAGATTTTAAAGTAAAAGCTGCAAGTTATTCCAAGAACAGTCGCAAGCTGGAGGTGAAATCGAGCCGGGATTGGGAAAATCTCAACATCAATATTTCTCACTTGAAATCAGCGGAAATTCTAGTCGAACCGCTTAGCGACAGTCGAGTTGCAGGATATGCCCTGATTCGTGACATTTCAGGAAATCTGGGATTGTTGTTGCGAGTAGAAGCAGATCGATCGATCTACCGTCAAGGTCAAGCTACTTTACAACTGTTTACCTTTTCCGTACTGGCAGTAGGTTTAACATTTAGTGCGATCGCCCTGTTGCTGTTAGAAAAATTAGTGTTAGCGAGATTGGAGAGCCTCAGCAACAGCGTCAACAAAATTGCAGCTATTGGCAATCCAGACTTGCGAGTTGAGGTGTCTGGAGCGGATGAATTGTCCGGTCTGGGGGATACTATTAACCGGATGCTAGAAGCACTATCAAACTCTCACATAGAACGCCTCAAAAGCGAAGACAGATATCGGTTGATGGCAGAAAACTCAACCGATATGATTACCAGACACAACGATCTAGGCATTTTTATTTACGTCTCACCAGCTTGTCGCGCCTTACTGGGATACGAACCAGAAGAAATGATCGGCAAGGAACCCAACAAATTTTTTCATCCCGACGATATAGAAAAAATCTCCCGAGCCCACTCAAAAGTGATGGCGCTACCGGCCACTTATACAGTCAGCTACCGCATCCGCCGCAAAGATGGCAAATACACTTGGTTTGAAACAACCAGCCGCACCATCAATCACCCAGAAACCGGCAAAGTACAAGAAATTATTAGCGTCTCTCGCGATATCAGCGAACGGATGCAAACCGAACAAGAAATTCGAGAAAGCGAAAGTGCGATTAAAGCTTTGTATCAGGTGATTTCTGCACCCCGCACCGGCCCGTCGAATGCTGTCTCTAATTTCGACAGGCGACTTAAAGACTTGCTAGAAATGGGATGCAAGCAGTTCGGTTTGGAAGTCGGAATGTTGGGCGCGATCGAAGGTGATAAGTATCGAGTTGTCGCAGTGCATTCTCCCGACAAAATGGCCGCCAAAGGACAAACTTTCGACCTGGAAACCACTTTTTGCGCTACTACTGCCAAAGCCAAAGAACCGCTCTATTTTGAGTCGTTCAGATTTGCGGTTTTGTCTTTCAACAATGTCGTCAATCATTTCAATATAGAAGCTTACATCGGCATTCCTGTCAATGTGGGAGATGCAGTTTACGGCACTCTTTGCTTCTGGAGCCAGACTCAAAAAACAGATCCGTTTAGAGTGGTGGACAAAGAAATTTTGAAACTGATGGCTCAGTGGGTGGGTAGCGAGCTCGATTGCCAACAAACAGGTGTAGATTTGGCAAAAGCTCGCGATGAAGCTTTAGCGGCGACGAGAGCTAAGAGCGAATTTTTAGCAACGATGAGTCACGAAATTCGCACGCCGATGAATGCAGTGATCGGCATGACTGGTTTGCTGCTGGACACGAATTTAAACGCCCAACAGCGAGATTTTGTAGAAACGATCCGCAACAGCGGCGATGCTTTGCTGACGTTAATTAACGATATTTTAGATTTTTCTAAAATTGAGTCCGGCAAATTGGATTTGGAAGAACACGCTTTCGATATCCGCACTTGCATTGAGGAATCCCTCGATTTGGTGGCTGCTAAAGCGGCACAAAAAAATTTGGAATTGGTTTACTCGATCGATCGTTCCGTACCTGCAACGGCTCTCGGTGATAGCACTCGATTGAGGCAAATTTTAATTAACTTGCTCAGCAACGCAGTGAAATTTACTGCATCTGGAGAAGTTGTGGTTTCTTGTACTGCTAAACAACTGCCGGAAACGGCGATTGACGATGGCGATCGGGTGGCAGTTAACGGCGAACAATTAACAGCAGTTCATAAATACGAAATTCAATTTGCAGTGCGCGATACAGGAATCGGAATTCCGGGCGATCGCATGGATCGGCTGTTTAAATCTTTCAGTCAGGTAGATTCTTCCACCAGCCGCCACTACGGCGGTACGGGCTTGGGTTTAGCCATCAGCCAGCGTTTGACTGAAATGATGGGTGGCAGAATGTGGGTGGAAAGTATGGGGCAATTGGCAGGCCGCCCTCCCAAGGATTTTCAAGCTGCTGTTTGGGATTGGGGATGCTCGGAATGTTTGGAAAATGCCGAACAACCTGGCAAACAGGTTTGTAGTGGCAAGTCGATCGCTCAAAATTCTCATCCCAATTCAAATAAGAATTTAAATCCCAATTTCAATGCTAATTGCAAAGCATCTGGTTCGACATTTTATTTCACTGTTGTCGCCGAATGCCGCCAGACTTCTTTGCCAGTTAATTTAAGTTCTTCTCAACCAGAATTAGTTGGCAAACGGCTGCTGATTGTGGATGATAATGCTACCAACCGCCAAATTTTGACACTGCAAGTTCAGTCTTGGGGAATGCTACCTCGGGCGGCGGCTTCGGCTCATTTAGCCCTAGATTTGCTGGCAAAAGAAGAGTTCGATTTGGCAGTATTGGATATGCAAATGCCGGAAATGGACGGGCTGACTTTGGCAACACAAATTCGCCAATATCCTAACTGCAAACAACTGCCGCTGATCGTGTTGACTTCGATGGGCAAGCAAGAAGCAGGGGCGATCGCTTCTGCGGTAGGTTTTGCAGCTTTTTTAAACAAGCCGATCAAACAATCTCAGTTTTACAATGTTTTGATCGATGTTTTTGCTCCAAATCCGACTGAAGTTTGGCTGTCTCCAACTAGCACCAAAAGCTCGCAAAGCATACCCATACTAGCTGAAGAACTGCCGCTGCGGATTTTGTTGGCTGATGACCATTTGGTAAATCAAAAGGTGGCTTTGCAGATTTTGCAGCGGATGGGGTATCGGGCTGATGTGGCGGGAAATGGCAAGGAAGTGCTGGAAGCTTTGTACCGCCAGCATTACGATGTAGTGCTGATGGACGTGCAAATGCCGGAAATGGACGGTTTGGAAGCTTCGCGGCGCATTTGCGCCCAATGGGGAGAAAGTTCGAGGCCTCGGATTGTGGCGATGACGGCGAATGCGATGCAGGGCGATCGCGAGGAGTGCGTGGCGGCAGGAATGGATGATTACGTGAGCAAGCCGATCGATATTGGGGAATTGGTGGTAGCTTTGAGCAAGTGTCGCGCGATACCTTGCGATCGGGAATTGATGGCTGTCGCTTTGGACGATCGCCCTGCTGCGGTCGGCTGTTTGCACTCGCACCCTCCATTGCAGTTACAGCCGGAGTCAGAAGCACGATCGAGTGCGATCGCCCTGGAAAATCCGCAAGTCGCAATTCCCAATGCGATACTTCCCCGCACTGACTCTCGGATTGAAAAAAGGCAAACAGCAGATCGCGACGTACTCAACAGGAAGATTATTCAGGGTCTGACAGAGGTGGATGCTTTGGAGGAGGCGATCGAAATTTACCTCGAAACCTCGCCTCAACTGTTGCGGGCCATTGCTCACGCTGCTGCGAGTGGCGATCCGCTGGCTTTGCGGCGGGCGGCTCACTCTTTGAAGTCAATTAGCGGGACTCTCGGTGCTTTTCACTTGTTTGAGCTTTGTCAAGAGCTCGAAGTTATGGGCCGCATCGGTACTGTATCGAACCAGTCTGTATCGGGACAAGCATTGGTGTTGTTTCAACAAGTTGAGGCAGAATATGAAAGAGTTAAGGCAGCTTTGAAATTAGAGTTGATAGTTGATAGTTGATAGTTGATAGTTGGGAATTGGGGATTGGGGATTGGGGATTGGGGATTGGGGATTGGGCATTGGGGATTGGGGATTGGGCATTGGGGATTGGGGATTGGGCATTGGGGATTGGGCATTGGGAATTGGTAATTGGTAATTCTCCCACTCTTCCCCTCTCCCTCTCCCTATTCCCCTCTTCTTCTCTTCCTTCTCAGACGTTATTTGTTGTGCAAAAATTTTGCGATTTTACTCACAGCTTCTTCCAAGACATCAGGCGATTCAACTAAAGCAAATCGCACGTAACCTTCACCCGATTTCCCGAAACCGGCACCGGGGGAAGCTGCAACTCCTGTAGCCTGTACTAGCTGAGTGCAAAATTGTACGGAATCCTCGTCCCAGGGCGCGGGCAGCTTCGCCCAAACGTACATTGTGGAGGGGGGTAAGGGTACTTGCCAGCCGACGTTTTGCAGCGCATTTACAAAGGCATCGCGCCGTTTGCGGAAGGTTTCAACGCTCATTTTAACAGTATCTTGCGGGCCGGTTAAAGCTGCGATCGCCCCGTTTAAAATGCCTTGATATTGGTTGAAATCTACTGCTGCTTTTACTTGCCGCAAGGCTTCTATTAGTTGGGAATTTCCGATCGCGTATCCGATCCGAAAACCTCCCATGTTGTAGGATTTTGAAAGAGTAAAAAATTCGATCGCCACGCTTTTATCTCGATCGGCCATAAACACTGATGGTGCCATCAATTTTCGAGATGCTTCGCGATCGTCGGGGGGCGGGCAGGGGGACATTGCCCCTACGGCATCGTCAAACACCAAATCTACGTAAGGGAAATCGTGAACTAAAACGAGGTGATGTTCGCGACAAAAAGCTACGGCTTTTTCAAAGAAATCTAAAGGTGCGATCGCGGTTGTCGGATTGTGAGGATAGCTCAAAACCATCATTTTTGATTGAGCTAAAACAGGTTCGGGAATATCTTCAAATACGGGCAAAAACTGATTTTCTGCTAGCAGCGGCATCGGGTAAATTTGACCGCCAGCTAAATAAACTCCGCCCGCATGGGAAGGATAACCCGGATCGAGCAACAACGCAAAATCTCCGGGATTGAGTACCGCTAAAGGCAAATGTGCCGTGCCTTCTTGGGAACCGATTAATGGCAGCACTTCGGTTTCTGGATTGACAGCAATGCCGAATTTTTTTTCGTACCACAAAGCTGCTGCTTCTCTAAAAGATCGCGTACCGTTAAACAGTAAATAACCGTGAGTTTTGGGATCGGATAAAGAACGGGCGATCGCTTCTGTAATGTGACTTGCTGCTGGCAAATCTGAAGAACCGAGAGATAAATCGATGACATTTTTTCCGGTCGATCGAGCCAGGAATTTCGCCCGATCCATATCGGCAAATACGTTCGATTTTAGGGGAGTTAAACGGTGAGCAAATTGCATAGGTTTTCTATTTTGGTGAATTTGTTAGATGTATTTGGATGAGTTGTAATTTAAGATGTTTAATTTATTTTCATCGACCTCATTTTTTTCACTCCCCAATAATTTAATCTCAAATCTCTAATCTCTAATCTCAAATCGCTCAATTCCCAATCATTAAATCTAAAATCTAAAATCTAAAATCTCTTGACCCATTACCAATAAAAAAGTGGTGCTTCATGCAAAATATCTGACTTATTTCATTTTTTTTGTTGACGCACCACACCAAAGAGGACATATCTAAATCCCCACTCAAACAACTCAAAACTTTATAGGTGAGACTCAATCAAACTGATTAAATTATGTTTGGTAATCGCTCCTTCATGGGAAAGCACTAATTCGCCATTTTTAAACATCCTGAAAGCAGGGACTCCTTCTACCTTATACTGTTTGACAGTACAGGGGTTTGGGTCTATCTCCATCTTAACAACTTTCAGGCGATCGCTGTAGTTTGTTGCCACCCAATCTATCGAAGGCGATACCAGTTTGCAAGGGCCGCACCAAGAAGCCCAAAAATAGGCAAGCACTGGTTGCTCTGCTTTCAGGACTTCTGTTTCAAATTGTTCGTCGTTAATGACTATTAGACTGTTGCTCATGATTCTACTATTATTTTTCCTACTGATTTTCGCAGCATCGGCTCTGCAAAAGTTACAAAGACCTAGAAAACAGGCTCAAAAGACTGTTTCCAATTTTAACACAAGTGGCGTAAGTTCCAAGCTATACAGATGAGGGGTAGGATATCAGCCGAGAGATACGCCTAGGTACATCATTTATGGATGTACCTAGGCGTATCTCTAAATATTTCCGGCTTAGCTCGATCGCTATTGGCATCAGTAACATATAACTGGCTGCCAAAGTTGAATTTACAAATGCTTTATCCAGCCCGATCGAGTTTCCCCAGATTGTAGATCTGACAAGCGCAACCGATTTAGACTAAATTCAGATTAACCGTTTTAAAACCTTCACTAGAATCCGTACTCATTGCCGTGTCTTTAGACCAAGATGCAATATAAGTCCACTCTCGTTCTTCTTGCCATGCGATCGTGTCAAAACTCGTCGCAACTTGTCTAATTTCCTTAATATATAAATCGATATTGTCTTTAATCCATTTATCATCGCCGTGGATTCTCAGACGCAAAGTTAAATGACCTGCCAAACCATCAGAAAATTCGATTCCATAAGATGGATAGGGCATCGGATCTTGACCGATTCCATCGGGAAGAGAGGGCGTTTTGTCATTGTTTCGAGGAAGTCTTGTCGGCCCGATATAAAAATACTCTCGAAAGGCTCCGCGCTCTAAATCGTCTTCGTTGGGATAGTCCAATTTCAATTTTTGAATCTCGACTCCATTTCGGACGATGGTTGCAGTAACCAGGCTATCTGTACCTGCTGAATAAGGTGCATTTTTTGTCTGAACATCTATACTTATAGAACTAATCCACATCAGCTTTTACCTCTTTCAATGTGTTAGTTCTATTCTGACGATATCGCTCCCCGATCGACCAGTCGCATTTTTGAGTGACACTCATTTGAGTGACAGTCGATCGAAATTTCAACAATTCCATAACTTACGCACCGATTCTATATGTAGGGTGCGCATTGCGCACCTTACCGCTATAAATAGTGTGTAAAATCTTTTGTTGCGTAAGTCCTAAATTTCTTTCCTAATTTTCCAGCGATTCTCATATCCTTAACCTACAGCGATCGGGTAAGGTAAAATATCGCAAGCATTCAGCCGTCAGCTATGTCGGTCAACTATTAAGTGCTAAATTCAGGAATGAAAATTGATGGCTAATTCTGTGTGGCGTTTAATTCCGCTGCTGTCGGCTTCTGGTAGGGTGCAGATGGCCGTCGATGAGTGGCTTTTGGAACAGCATCGGGTTGGGAAACATCCACCAACTCTGCGATTTTACACTTGGCAGCCGGCAGCAATTTCTTTGGGCTATCACCAGCGACGCTGGCCGGATTTTTGGCAGCAGCTATCTTGGCAGGGAATGGCTGTAGATTTGGTGCGTCGCCCCAGTGGCGGGCGGGCGGTTTTGCATCAAGGGGATTTGACTTATGCTGTTGTGACTTCGGGATTTTCAGGCAGCCGCATCGCAGTTTATCAAACTATTTGCAAGTTTTTAATTGAGGGTTGGAAGACTTTGGGTTTGGAATTGCACTACGGTGAAGCAGGAAGGAGTTACATTCACAATCCTAATTGTTTTGGTACTGCGACGGGTGCGGATTTGGTGGCACCTAATGGTTGCAAGTTTATTGGCAGCGCGCAATTGCGCCGGGGTGGTACTATTTTACAGCACGGTTCGATGCGTTTGCATCCGGATCTTGAGTTATTCGATCGCATTTTTGGGGAGGAATTAATTCCGGTACAGTTGCCTGTTTTGGGAGATAAAAATGAGGTGATTGAAATTGCGATCGAGGCTTTGAGTGTTGCTGCTTGTCGCTGTTTTGATATCGATCTGGTAGTGCAACCTTTATCTGATGAGGAATGGCAGGCTATTGAAATGTTTACCCGAAAAACCTCGGAAGAGTAAATAGTTGATAGTTGATAGTCGATCGATTGAGAGTTGTAGTGCGAGCGTCGGGAGCTCGCGATCGATTGATAGTTGAGAGTTGTAGTGCGAGCGTCCACGCTCGCGATCGCTATAGTCGATCGATTGATAGTTGATAGTTGATAAACGAGCGCAACATATTCAGGGTTCGCCATGATATCTAAAGATCGCTGATAATTTATATAAACCTGCCCCAGCCCAACAAATAAATCAAATACCACCATCCCAAAAAATAAGGTCGATCGACCGGATCGATCGGATATAATATAAAAAGAAGTTCCAAATTTGAAGTGGAGTATTTGTTCCTATGAAAACTCAATACTACACGGCTTCGAGCTTAGATGGATTTATTGCGGACTCAAACAATTCGTTAGATTGGTTGTTTCAATTTGGCGAAGAAGCGGGAGAAAGTTACGCTCAATTTATATCTGATGTAGGTGCGATCGCGATGGGGTCAACAACCTACGAATGGCTGCTAAAAAATCAAATTGATGAAGGTACAGAGCCTGTTAAATCCTGGCCCTACAAGCAACCTACTTGGGTGTTTTCTTCTCGCGTTTTACCAAAAATTGAGGGAGCGAATATCACTTTTGTCAAAGGTGACGTTTTACCAGTTCATCAAGCGATGACACCAGCAGCAGGAAATAAAAATATTTGGATCGTAGGAGGAGGAGATTTAGCAGGGCAATTTTACGATCGCGGATTGCTTGATGAAATAATTGTTTCGATTGCTTCAGTGACGCTGGGTAGCGGCGCGCGACTATTGCCGCGCGCGATCGTTACGCCGCC
>JBOFTL010000084.1:0-7742 GCA_051652045.1 Microcoleus sp.
AACTGCATCAAACCGAGACATTGTTGGAAGAGTCTCAGTCTCAACTGCATCAAACCGAGACATTGTTGGAAGAGTCTCAGTCTCAACTCAAATACATACAAACAGATTTGGATGTCAAAATTTCCCAGATTGGAAATACACAAAGACAACTAGAGGAGTCTCACAATAAAATGCAGCAATTTCAGTCTCAAATAGAGCGATTGGAGTTTCAGCAAGCTCTAGCTATTAATACTAACGGACACAGTAAAAGCCAGTACGAACTCTTAGTGTCAGAGGCGTGGTATGCTTACCATACTGGCGCTATCACCCAAATGCAAGACTGCCTAAAAAACTCCTTGAAATGTTCGCCATTCTCAGCTCCAGGTACAGTCAGTAACTGGTTGGAGAGCTTTGCTAAATTATCGGGATCTAAAGGTTGTACTTTAGACACTTTTGAGTTGACTAATTTAGAAGAGTGGAAGCAGTTAATGCGTTTGTTGACAAGCATTAAAGCCCCAGCAATTCAGTCTTAAAAAGAGTTTCAATATCGAGCCAGCACAGGAGGTGTAAATGTGACTAACTTACCATTGCCGTCAGCAGTAGAATTAATCTCAGTCCATGTTCCCAAGACAGCGGGTGCGACCTTTGGCAATAGAATACTACCACAGATTTATCCGTCCTATGAAACTGATATTTTGTATGACTATGATAATTTACCCGTAAACACTCTTATACAACAAGGTAAAATGACAACAAAAACCAAAGTAATTCACGGTCATTTTTCCGCCAATAAGTATTGTAAACATTATCCGAATGCTAAATTTATTATGTGGCTGAGAAATCCAATTAATTTATTAATTTCCAGTTATTATTTTTGGCTAAGCAATCCGAATAAAATTTTTGATGACAATCATAGATATGTAGTGTCCAACAAATTATGCTTTTCGGATTTCATCGATCAGTCTTTTACACAGAATTTTGTTTGTAACTACTTTGCTAAAGGGATGAAATTAACAGATTTTTACTTTGTAGGCATTCAAGAATTTTTCCTAGAGGACTTAACATATCTTAAAAGTAACTTGGGTTGGAATCAGTTTAAAATTATGACTATCAATCGCAATCGTTATGAGAATTACCAAGACAAGGTGATGGACATCTTGACCAACAAATCTCTGGTCAAAAATATAGTGGCTCTCAATAGCGCAGATATGGAATTGTATCAAAAAGCATTAAGCTTAAGAGTTCAACGCGAGGGGCTATCGAATGCTCTGGAAATGTACGAACTTTCTTTGAAAAGATTCCCATCGCAATTGAAAAACAATTGTTGAGAGTTATTCGATCGCAAAGCAAGCAACCAAGGGACAAAATCAAGGATTATGACTGAACACACTTTAATTCAAATTCACGAAGTTGTAAAGTTCTATCAAGATGATGTAGATTTGTTGTGGGGTTTTAATATCGACACTCCAAATACTTCATACAAAACAGATAGATATGAAGTTTTGTTCGCTGGCTGGATACTGGGTAAGAAGGCTCAAGTAGTTGCGATCGAGGTAATCCACAACGATAGGGTAATACAGACAATTCCAGTTAACTATCCACGTCCAGATGTTGCTCAAACTTATACTGAAGCTTCCCATGCAGGGACCAGTGGTTTTTGGGAAAGAGTAGGAGTGAGCGAACTGCCGATGGAAATTGAGTTACTTATCCAAGCTGTGTTTTCAGATGAAAGTCGTTTGCCAATTAGCCAGGTGAAACTTCAAAAGCAACTCACTTTGATAGAGAAGGTTAAGGCTGATTTAGCGCGATCGCAAACCCGGCTACAGGAAATTCAAGCTGAACTTAATTCCTCTCAATCTAATGCTGTTAAATTTCAAGCAAGTATTACTTACACAAAACCCAATGACTCAATTCTACAATATGCTGCTAGCTTAAGCGACCAAGAATGGCTTGAGGTAGTTGAGAAAAGTGTAGAGCATCGGTTTGTCGACGGTATCGAATTACCTGGATTCCCACCTGAAGAAATTCAGCGTAATAGTGTTGGCTCCTCCGGCAAGCTTGCTCTGGGTGAAGGATTTAGGTTTTATTCTGAGATTAAGCGCTATGCAGCTAGCTTAGATCGACCACTAACCAGGGACAGTCGCATTCTTGATTTCGGTTGCGGTTGGGGACGAATGATTCGCTTTTTCCTAAAAAATGTTGCGTCAGAAAATTTGTATGGAATTGATGTCGATCCAGAAATGATTGATATCTGCACCAACACAGTCCGCAAGGGGAATTTTAGTTTAGTCAACCCAGAACCACCGACCGAATTTGCTAACAATAGTTTTGACGTTGTTTATGCCTACTCTGTTTTCTCTCATCTGTCTGAACCCGTACATATAAAATGGGTGCAAGAGTTCTCAAGAATACTCAAGCCTGGTGGTATCATGATAGTCACGACTCAGGCTCGTCGATTTATTGAGTTTTGTCGATCTTTGAGGGGTCAGAACCATGAAAGTGGATGGTTCTACGGTCTGGCAAACTCATTTTTGGATACTGAGGCTGCTTTTGCAGACTACGATAATGGCAAGTTTTTATATAGCGCGACAGGTGGAGGCCCTGCGCGGCCGGCATCTTTTTATGGGGAAGCCGTGATTTCGCCTGGGTACGTTAAGCGTGAGTGGACTAAATATTTGACATTTTGCGATTTTGTTGACGATCCAGCCAAATTCACTCAGGCTGCGATCGTCATGCAAAAACCTGTTAATGCTAAGTTGCCATCAGAACTTACAGCAAGTGACGTTGGAGTGTCTCCTGAGTTTGCATCTAAAAAAAAATGAGTTTTGATGTCGGCTTGCGACCCAAAACCCAGAATTTTTCCCACCACACTTCGACACCCCTGCGAGAAATTAAAAAATTAATCTGGAAGAAAGATCGAGTGCTTTTGAATGACTTGGTGTTCAGATTAGAGCAGGCAAAGGACGCTAATTGGGAGTTAGGAGAAGATTGCTTCATACTGTATAAGCCCAAAAATTTGATTGACCAATACGAAAGATTTTTCTCTACTTGCGAACACTTTCAACCTCAGAACGTGTTTGAGTTGGGTATGTGGGAAGGAGGAAGCGTAGCGTTTTGGTTTGAAGTTTTGAAACCCAAAAAACATATTGCCATAGATTTACGGGCAATAACGGATAGCGCACATTTTCAAAAATATGTCAATTCCAGAGGGTTGAACAATCATCTCAAAACATATTGGAACACAAACCAAGCAGACTCAGCGCGTTTAAAGGAAATTGTCAAACAGGAATTCAGCGGACAGCTTCTGGACTTAGTGATTGACGATGCTTCTCATTTATACGAACAAACAAAAATTAGCTTTGAGACATTATTTCCATTACTTCGTCCCGGCTGTTTTTATCTTATTGAAGATTGGGCTTGGTGGCATTGGCAAGGGTTGGAAGGTCACTTTGCTGGCAAAACTCCTTTAAGTAAGCTAATCTTTGAACTGGTCGAAGCCGCAGGAACTTCATCCAATCTCATTAGAAATATTGTGATTTATGAAAGTATGGTAGCAGTAGAGCGTGGCGATGCAAATATTCAAGAACTGAGTGATTTCAAGCTCGATAATTATATTTACAGGCATTCTACTCTACAGTAAGCGATAGAACGGGCATTTGCTAAAAGCAAATGCCTGACATCTTTTATGATTTTCTACTGATCAATACTTCTATTAATTGACCTCTAATACCAAGAAATAAATTGTCAATATAAACAATAGTGGTGTACAAACCACTGTGCTTGAGAATAAAATCACATATATCATAACCCCAATACATTGTAACAATTGACCCCTGACTATCTACAGGATTGCCGTGATAGTCAGGATAACCTAAAATAACAACATTTCCATGTTCATCTTTTTTAGCATTTAATTTAGAAGGTTGTTCTTGACTTACTAGAGGAACTGTAAATATATGTGCGCCTCCTTTTTTTAAGGTTCTAGCAATTTCTGAGAATGCTTGAGCTGGATTAAATATATGTTCCATTACATCTTGCGTTACCATTAAATCAAAACTTTCGTCAGGAAATGTCAGATTTTCCAAATCTTCATTTCTCCATCCAGTAGAATGTATTTTGCCTAGTGGAAAATTTGCAAAATAATGCGTACCTATATAATTTTTACAATTATTTTTGAGCTTCCAACTAGCTCCTCTAT
Source organism: Microcoleus sp. (assembly GCA_051652045.1). GTDB lineage: Bacteria > Cyanobacteriota > Cyanobacteriia > Cyanobacteriales > Microcoleaceae > Microcoleus. The sequence goes on from JBOFTL010000084.1 coordinate 4,178, forward strand.
GTCCGGGAGAAGATTCATGTATAGTTAATTCTTTCCAGTTAGGATAAAATTTTTCGATGCAGTACATTAATGCCCTTTCCCTAGGGATTGAATGACAATTATTACAAAAGTAATCATTTCTTAATAAATCACTTTCAGAGTAGAATGTTACATGGCTATCGCAGATCGGACAATAGCCTTGATTGTTAATAAAGTAAGACATGGCAAGAAGTTGAGGTAATAATTTACAAATCGATCGGAAAATTTTGTTTTAGCAACTGATTAACTAATAACAAGACTGAAAGAACACTCTCGTATTTTTATTACCCTTATACTTGTAGATAACGCTTGAAATTAAACCAATACAGAAATAATTCAAAATAACTGGGCCAATTTAATGGAGATGGAGCAAGAAGATTTGATAGATTATGAGTTTGCATTTTGGCAAGAATGCTAGTCAAAATTTTAGTGGATTCTTCGTCACCGATAGATTCTAAAGACTCAAAAGTGTTTTTGCCGTGAAAACGATAGTAATATAAATTTTCATCTATATAAAACGGCTCTGTATAAAGCAGGGAACGCAGCAGAAAATCCCAATCATGACAATACCGATAATTGCTAAACTCACCTACCCGATCGAAAAGATCCTTGGTAAAAACAAAGTTTCCAGTAGATATCCCTACATTTGATATCAATGTAGCAAATCCCACAGAAGGATACTGTTTTATAAGTTGCTGGATCGAAAAGTAACGATTAGCTACAGGATGAATTTGAGTAATATTGATATCATTTTCGTCTAGGTACTCTACTTTGCTAAAAACAAACTCATGCCCGTAACTTTGCATGACATTGACAATATTTTTTAGCCGATTTGGATGATACATGTCATCGGAATTCAGAATGGTAATAATATTTCCCTTAGATTGGGATATACCATAATTGATGGCTGCATGGGCTCCCTGATTTGCGGTCAATTTATGCAATAAAGTGTTATTAGAAAATCTGGTTTTCCAACTGCCCCTCTGAATTAACTGTTCTATTTCCAGCACAGAATTGTCTGAAGAACAATCATCAATGATAATCACCTCTAATTTTTCGTAAGTTTGTGCTGCTACAGAATCCAAACATCTTTTGATAAATTTTTGGTGATTGTAGCAGGGAATCACTATGGATACTAGGGGATCAGAAATAATCTTCATAGAAACGATCGAACTCCTGTTCAAACTTGTTGATAAAAATCATGGACTGACAGCGGTTTAATTTCCTGAGTCATTGCTTGAAGTAAAAGTTCTTTACCTTCAATTTTTTTCTCCAATTCACCTAGCAAATGAGTTAGCTCATTTACTCTTTCTATCGGTAAATAACGGATCTTTTTAAGAAGTTTTTTCACCATATCCAAATGCAAATCCCCCATGATTTCTGGTTGTTCTAGAGACATACCTAATTCTTGAATAGAGTTATACCATTGTTGCAATCTTAGAGATTCTATTAAAATGCTGGTCTCATCTGCTAGCACAACCTCTAGGTTAAAAGACGCATCAGATGATATTTCAGTTACATTCACTGTCATGGAAAAACCACTATTGTCAGAACCGGGCAATGAATGTACCTGAGCTACATCTGGGCGAGGTAGATTAATCGGTACTTGTTGGAGAATTCGATCGTTGGATACGAGCTTGACTGCCACAGCAAGAGACTTTTTACCGATTACCCACCCTTTGAAATCTATAGAGTTGACACAAACCCGAAGCTGGGGCTGGGGGCAATCTAATTGCCATAATATATCGGAGTTGTGACTTCGGTGAATCTCTATAACTTTTGCTGTTTTTCGCAGAAGAATTTCGATAGTTTCAATCGAGCGATTCATGGCATCAATTCTCTTTTCTAGCTCATCCAGTTGCGAATGCAAATAGTTGGAACTCTTAAGAGGAACATATCGCAGTATATCGATAATTGTCTTCCAGCTATGAGTCCCTTCCCATGCTCGGCGAGTAGCCAAAAGATAGCTGTGTCCGTATTTTCGATCGGGTTCTAAGTGCGCTCCTTCTGCCCATTCATTCCAAGCATTAATAAAAACCAACTTTTCGTCGCCTGAGTGTACTTGTCTGGTTTTTTCGATAATGCCGCGCAACCACAATTCGTAAATCTCAGGGTGGGAATTAATAAAAGCATGAGCTGCCTTCTTGCGACGGGCTGTGTTGTCCCAAGATGTCATTACAGAGCGAAAGACTTTCACTTCTGGGAACTCTTGAGATAATGAATTAATTACACCATCTTTGTAATCATAAAGATGACCTGAAAAATCATCAACGCTGAGTTCATCAGCTAAAATTTCTCTGGCATAAAAACCGTGAGGCGGAAACTGTACTGCTGAATCAAAGCCCATATTCTCTAAGGATGTGTGCAAGCCACTAAATGTGATGGCAACACAGAGGTGAACTTCTCCCACACCATTTTCCCTAAATATCTTTCTCCATTGCTCTGCTGTATGGCGCAAATTCGGAAAAAGATCCTGTCTGTAAACAATCAGTAAAGGAGCGCCGTTAATCCGAATATATCGTTCATCTAGCAGAATATGAACTATGCTCTCAGCAAAAGCCTGATTTTGTTCATCTGACCAACATTCTTGAGCCATCAATATCTCGTGTTCCGCTCCATCCCACCGCCTCGTCCAATTTTCATTTGCCCAACAAATGCAGAAGGGAAAATCTGGCTTTTTCATTTGCAAAACCTCATCTAAAGGACGGTTTAGCAAACGCTTACCTGCAAACCAGTAGTAATAATAGCAAAAACCATAAATTCCATACCGTTTCGCTAGGGCTGCCTGCGCTTCTCTAACTTCTGGCAGGCGTAAATCGTAAAATCCTAAATCGGCAGGAATGTGAGGTTGATAGTGTCCTTCAAATAATGGACTAGCTTGGGTAACATTAGTCCACTCTGTAAAACCTTTGCCCCACCACAAATCATTTTCTGGTATTGGATGGAACTGTGGCAGGTAAAAAGCAATTAGACGTACATCCTGTTCGATTACTTGGAGTGTCTGAGATTCGTTAACAACAATAGCATTAGTGGTGACTGGTTGGGTGTTTTTTACCGCACTCAATACACTCATTGGTGACTGGTTGTTAATTGGATTTTTTTTTTCCAATACTCTCTCTAGCCTTGCCGAAATCTCCCGATCGCCCGGTTTAACCTGCAACGCCATCTGATAAAAAACGATCGCCCCATCAGCCCAACCTTGTCTTCCCAAAGCATCCGCCAATCCAACATAAAGATCGGCATCATTCGGCGCAATCTCCAAAGCCTTATGATACAGTTGTATGTCATCAGGATTGTCATGAATTGCCCTTTGATACAATCCCATCGCATCCTTCAAATCCCACTGCGATCGCATCCTCAAAGCATCGGCCAACTTCTGCGACAACCAAGGTAAATCCGGCTGAATTTCCGCAGCACAGCGGTAAGCAACGATCGACTCGTCCCACCTTTCTAACTTCTCAAAAGCTGTGCCTAAATTGTAATAAGTCCAAGCAAACTCTCGGTTCAATTCTGCCGCCCGCCGGTAAACCGCGATCGCTTCTTCCCA
>JBOFTL010000085.1:0-5835 GCA_051652045.1 Microcoleus sp.
CATCGTCGGCGGTAGCAACTCCCTGGCTGCCGTCAAACCGTACCTGCAACCCATCCTCGAACAGCATCAGTTAGCATCCGCCCGCACGGCCTACGGTCAAGATTGCAGCGAAATCAGCCTGCAAAACCTCCGCGCGGCAGTCCAAAACCATCAAGCCGATTTCATTATCGGCGTCGGCGGCGGTAAAGCCTTAGATGCAGCAAAACTCCTCGCCTACCAGTGCCACATCCCCATCGTTACTATTCCCACATCTGCAGCCACCTGTGCTGCCTGGACTGCCCTTTCTAACATTTATTCCGATCGAGGTGCATTCCAATATGATGTCAGTTTAGCTAAATGCCCCGATTTATTAATCCTAGATTATGGCTTAATTCAAACAGCACCTCAAAGAACATTAATAGCAGGAATTGGAGATGCGATCGCCAAATGGTATGAAGCATCTGTCAGCAGCGGACACTCGGAACAAACCTTGATAATTTCCGCAGTCCAACAAGCGAGAATCCTGCGCGATATTTTATTCCAAAAATCTGCCGCCGCCCTCGAACAACCCGGTAGCGAAACTTGGCAAGAAGTCACAGATGCCACTGTCTTGCTAGCAGGAGTAATCGGCGGTATCGGCGGAGCTCAATGTCGTACCGTAGCCGCCCACGCCGTCCACAACGGTTTAACTCATCTATTAGCAAGTCACGGCACATTGCACGGCGAAAAAGTCGCCTACGGCATTTTAGTTCAACTGCGACTGGAGGAAATGCTGCAAAACAATCAACTTGCTGCTACTGCCAGACAGCAATTGTTAAAATTTTATACCGAGATTGGCTTGCCTCAAACTTTAGCCGATCTGGGACTCGGGGATATTACCATAGCCGAATTGCGGCGGGCGTCCGAAATCGCGTGCTATCCTAATTCCGATATCCACCGACTGCCCTTTAAAGTCGTTCCCGAACAATTAATGGCAGCAATGGTTTCTACTACCGCACCTGTGGGAGAATTAAGAGTTAAAAATTAAAACAGTTTGTAGTAAGGTTTGTAGTGAGGACTTTAGTCCTGTAAAGACCCTGCGGGAAGGACCAAAGCCCTCATTACAGTTTCCAGTAATGACTTTAGTCCTCCAAAGGCTGTGTTAAAAGGATCGATCGTGTTTCCGACTGCATTGAAATAATATATTTGGATGATGTCTGTGCGAGCGTCCCGCTCGCAAGCTAATCAAGCCACGAGCACGGACGCTCGCACTATATAATTTTAATGCTACCGGAAGTGATATGAAGTCCTCATAACAAACCTGCGGACTGAAGTCCTCACTACCAACCACTAAGTAAGTCCACCTAATCAAACGTAAGGGATCGATCGCCCAAAGGCTTACTGATTTTAGGTTTGAGGTTTGAGGTTAAAGGTATTAAATTTTAGGTGTTAGGTAGTAGATTTTTTCTACCACCTACTACCTAACACCTACCACCTTCTTCCTTCTTCCTTCTTCCTTCTTCCTTCTTCCTTCTTCCTTCTTCCTTCTTCCTTCTACTTCAAAACTGACAAAAAACAAATGACATTGGATTGGATTAGCCCTGCTGACAGGTTGCAAAAACTACCTCCCTATGTATTCGCCCGTCTCGACGAACTTAAAGCCCGCGCCCGCGAACAAGGCCTCGACTTGATAGATTTAGGAATGGGAAACCCTGACGGTGCGACTCCGCAACCAGTAGTAGAAGCTGCCGCCGCTGCCATCCAAAATCCTGCAACTCACGGCTATCCGCCCTTTGAAGGAACTGCTAGTTTCCGCCGCACCATTACTAAATGGTACAGCCGCCGCTACAATGTCGAACTCGACCCTGAAGGCGAAGCATTGCCTTTGTTGGGTTCCAAAGAAGGTTTAGCACATTTTGCGATCGCCTATATCAATCCCGGCGATGTAGTATTAGTACCGAGTCCGGCTTATCCCGTATTATTTCGCGGCCCGATTATCGCTGGTGCCAACGTTCACAGCATCACTCTCAAACCAGAAAATGACTGGGTAATCGATTTAGGTGCGATTCCCGACAGCGTAGCCGAACAAGCTAAAATTCTCTACTTTAATTATCCCAGCAATCCCACTGGTGCTACTGCGCCCCGCGAATTTTATAAAGATATTGTTGCTTTCGCCCACAAACATCAAATATTGCTGGTTCACGATTTGTGTTATGCGGAGTTAGCTTTTGACGGTTATCAACCGACAAGTTTATTAGAAATTCCAGGTGGCAAAGAAATCGGCATTGAGTTTCACACGATGTCCAAAACTTACAATATGGCCGGCTGGCGCGTCGGTTTTGTAGTTGGAAACAGCCGGATCATTCAAGGTTTGCGCACTCTCAAAACTAATTTAGATTACGGTATATTTTCCGCTTTGCAAGCAGCAGCAGAAACAGCCCTGCAATTGCCCGATAGTTATTTGCACGAAGTCCAAGAACGCTATCGCACCCGCCGGGATTTTATGGTGGAAGGATTGGCCGAATTGGGGTGGAATATTCCTAAGCCTTTAGCTGCAATGTATCTTTGGGTTCCCTGCACTCCGGGCATGAGTTCGACGGATTTTGCTCTTAATGTTTTGCAGCAAACTGGCGTTGTTGTTACTCCGGGAAATGCTTTCGGCCCCGGTGGCGAAGGGTATGTTAGGGTTAGTTTAATTGCCGATTGCGATCGACTGGGAGAAGCTTTGCGGCGCTTGAAACAAGCTAACATTCGATATCAGGTTAGTTGAGAGTTGAGAGTTGATAGTCGATCGTTGTAGTGCGAGCGTCGGGAACTCGCGATCGATTGAGAGTTGAGAGTTGATAGTTGATAGTCGATCGATTGAGAGTTGTAGTGCGAGCGTCGGGAACTCGCGATCGATTGATAGCTGAGAGTTGAGAGTTGATAGTTGATAGTTGGGTGACAGGGGGTAAATGATGAAAGTAAAAAGACAAATTTTCAGGAAGATCGCTTATCTAATAATTGCCATATTTGTTTCAGCAGTAGCATACCCAACTTTAGCACAAAGACTCTCAACTTCTATCTCTTTGCAACATAGCTCTTTGCAGCAGGGAAAGTTAGTCCATATTGTAGATGGGGATACTGTGGATATCGAGGTTTCAAAGTGTCGGGTTCCCTGGCAAGGACATCCGCAAATTTGTCGGGTACGCTTTGCTTGCATCGATACGCCTGAAAGAGGACAAAATCCTTTTTTTGACAATGCTAAAAATCGGATCGAACAGTTGATTCCTGTGGGAACCTCGATCGCATTTAGGGATACGGGAGATACCAGCTATAGCCGGATTGTTGCTGAGATATTTAAAAACAATAGTTCGGTGAATTTGCAAATGGTTCGGGAAGGTCACGCAGTAAATTACTGCAAGTATTTAAGTAAGAATTGTACGGGAACTCGAGCTGATTATTTAGCTGCTGAAGCTGCTGCTAAACAAGCAGGTTTAGGAGTATGGAATCCCAAACAACCTTGGACTCAAAGGCGAGAACCTTATCCCTGTGCTAGCTAAGTAGAAAGAAATTATATAGCAATCCTAAATGAATCGTAAATTTTTAACCCCACCCCAGCCCTCCCCATGAATCAGGGGAGGGAGCAAAAAATTTACAAATCATCTACTTAACCCGGATTTGATATTACCAAGTCGGATCGAAATAAATATTAATTGTGACTTGCTCTTTTGCCGAAGGTACGCCGGAAATACAAGCACAAATCGTCTGTCCGCCGTCAATTTCCACTTCGCAAGCGTGACATGAACCCATCCTACAGCCAGTGGGAATGTAAACCCCAGCTCGATCGGCCACATCTAACAATAATTCTCCCACTTCCGCTTCCACGGTCACATTATCCGGTAAAAAAACAACTTTTGTCATTCAAAGTATCCTCTCGATCGCATCTAATAAAAGGCAACAGGCAACTTCCTTCTTCCTTTTATCAACTATCAACTATCAAATATCAACTCCCTCGGGCGGACACGGGATCACCGGCCCTACCAACTCTAAACTATCAACTATCAACTATCAACTCTCAACTCTTCCTTTTAAATTAAAATTTGCTTTAAATCTAAGTGCTGTTCTACCGTATCTGCAAGAGATTCTAACAGAGCTTCGCGGTGTTCCCGATAATTAGGAATACCAGTAGGCAGAGCCCGCAGTCCCCGCTGTTGGCGCAAGTGATTCAACCAAGCCCGCCGCCAAGCCCCGTTATCAAAAATACCGTGCAGGTAAGTCCCCCAAATCGATTGATAATTGTTAACAAATCCCAAATTAACATCATCAAACAGCGGTTGAATTGAATTTGATTCGCTCGCTTGTGTTCTGCCGTGGTGAATTTCGTAGCCTGCGACAGGCAAACCAGGTTGAGGATAATTAGAAGTAACCAGCCGCTGGCAAGCGACTCTCTGAGGGTGAGTGGCGATCGCAGTTTTTACAGGCAACAATCCCAAGCCGGGAAACTCGCCTTTTTCTCCTTCCAAACCCTCGCTATCTTTGATACTTTCTCCCAGCATTTGAAAGCCACCACAAACTCCCATTACCGTACCGCCAGCTACCAAGTAATTTTGAATAGTTTTTGCCATCCCAGTTTGACGCAGCACCTGCAGGTCAGCAATTGTGGTTTTAGAACCCGGTAAAATCACTGCATCAGGATGTCCTAAATTGTCTCTGGGTCCGACATATCTTACATTGACAGTAGTTTCCGACTCTAAGGGGTCGAAGTCAGTAAAATTAGAAATGCGAGGCAATCGGATAACTGCAATATTGATGTCAGCTTGAGAATTGCGAGAGCGCCGATCGAGCAAATCGAGAGAATCTTCTGCCGGAAACACTTCATCGATCCAAGGAATCACCCCAATTACAGGAATTCCCGTGCGTTTTTCCAGCCAATCAATTCCCGGTTGCAAGATCGATCGCTGCCCTCGGAACTTATTAATAATTACTCCTGTAATTAAAGCTCTTTCCTCTGGTTCCAACAACTCCAAAGTACCTACAACATGAGCGAAAGCCCCGCCTCGATCGATATCAACTACCAGCAAAGTGCGAGCGTTCAAATATTTAGCTACCCGCATATTTGTTAAATCGCGGTGCTTGAGATTGATCTCAGCGGGACTGCCGGCTCCCTCGCAAACCAACAAGTCAAATTCATGGGAAAGAGATTCTAAAGATTCTTTAATTACTTGCCAGCCGATATCAAAATACTGCTCGTAATATTGCGCGGCTCGGGCATTTCCCACAGCTTTTCCTTTGAGAATCACCAAAGAAGTCATATCACCTTGGGGCTTGAGCAAAATCGGATTCATTTCTACCCAAGGAGCCACCCCCGCCGCCCAAGCTTGAACGGCTTGAGCGTAGCCAATTTCTCCGCCCGCTGCTGTGACGTAAGAATTTAGAGCCATATTCTGCCCTTTAAACGGAGCTACCCGCCAGCGTCGGCGAGCAAAGATCCGGCATAAAGCAGCAACAAGTAAAGATTTTCCTGCGTGAGAAGTGGTTCCCACGACCATAATTGCTTTCATATAATTTTTAAATCCCCAAGCTTTTAACCATTTTCGCCATTCTAGCCTGACTTTAGAAGGAATCAGAAAATTGATAGTTGACAGTTGACAGTTGAGTTAAAAAGGCAAGGTTTTTGGTCAGTTGAAGAAAGGACGGAGGATCGATCGAGGGGATGGGGAACCCGGATTTAGGATCGCCAGAAAAATTAACGGGTTCCCAGCCCAGCCTGGAAACCCAAGTCCACAATCTTTGCCTTCGTTGCTTGAGGAAAAGTAACGAGTAAAACTTCACCTAAACTGTCAACTGTCAAAGGCAGAAGGCAGAAGCGATTACCAATTACCAATTACCAATTAC
>JBOFTL010000086.1:0-2084 GCA_051652045.1 Microcoleus sp.
ACCAGCCAAGTTTTTTTACTCAGCACTCTCAAGCAACTTTCTGGCGATTTATCAAAAAAATCTGAATTTTCAAGATAGTTAATTAACTGCAAGCAATCTTGTCCGCCTTGCTTGTAAATAAATGCCGATCGAGCTTGGGCAAAAGCCTGCTGCGAGTTAACGATAATTGCCGCTATTAACAGTCCTGAAAGTCCCCAATAAATAAATTTGTAGTCGCGCGCGATCGATACTTTTGTTTTTCTAACAAACAACTGTCCTAGCTGGATGGTAGCTATTAACAGCAAAATCGAATTAGTAGTATAGCGCGAGGATTCGATCGCCTGCATCGCTCCAAATTGAGCTCGACCGATGGTAATAAATAAAGTAGATAACAGCGAAAACAAACCTATTGACAGCCAAGGTAAAGCCGCATCTGTCATGACGAAGGAAGAAGCAATTGCAGCATCTGAAACATCTTTCCCTTGTGTTATAGCGAGCGACGAAGCAATCGCATTCTCTGAAGATTCATCCTCCTGTGTCATTGCGGGAAACGAAGCCATTGCATCCTTTGAAGCATCTTTTCCCCGTGTCATTGCGAGGAACGAAGCAATCGCATCATTTGAAGCATCTTTTTCCTGTATTGCGCTCGAAGATGAAGCAATTGCATCCTTTGGAGATTGGAAGGCATAACTAACAATGACAGGCAAAAAATAAACAGCAAAAAATCCAAAAATTGCCAGAATCACAAATCCTACCAATGCCGAAATTACGGGCGATCGAACAATTGGCGAACCCAATAAACTCAAAAAATAATCTATTACTACCAGCGGTGTATTTAACAATGAAATAATACTTGTTTTCCGACTGGGATGATAATCAATTGCATAAATCGCACAAGTTGCCACAAACAGCAACATCCAAACGATCGCTCTTTTTCTTTTTTGCACCGCATTTCCTTCTAAAGTCACCACAGCCGGAATTGCAGCCAACCAAGACAGCAAGCCTTGAGCCAGGGAAAAGCTAGCAATAAAGCAGAATATGGCGGCAATAGAAATTCTAATATAGTGCGGCACAGATCTTGGGTAGGGACACGGCAGTGCCGCGTCCCTACTGCGTTTTATATAATTAAAAATTGCTATATTTTGTAATGGATTCTGATGCGAAATCAGCGCGTAAACCGCCCCAACAAAACACAAATTTACGAGAAACCACGCTAATTGAAATCCCCAAAGCCAGTTTTCATACTGAACTAGGGAGAAAATCCAAATACAAGTTAAAATATTAGCTATTTGCCACAAATTTTCGGAATTTTTAACTTGTTTCGAGGATAACTCGTACAGCGCTATAAAAGTTATCGCAGCCAAACCGATGCTAAAATACAACTGATAATTAATATTCCATTGGGAAGCAAAAGCCAGCACCGCAATAATTATTTTGGGAAATACGATGCGGTGGTTGCTGTGCAAAGCCCAAAAATCCTTAAAAGCAATATTTCCTGTGGCTATTCTCTCAAAAAAAATCGCCAATCTCCACTCATCATCAACGGGAACATTAACGCTAAAATTGGCAACAAATCCGATGAGTAAAATAACAGGAATCAGATATAATATGAATAAAAATAAAATGTGTTTTTTCATAGCAGCTCGATCGCACCCATTGCCACCATAATTTTATCTCAAACAATCCCAATCGCAAGAGGTAGTTTTCTCTCAAGTTTGTAGTGCGGACTTCAGTCCGCAGATTGAGAGAATTAAAATCTTGACGACAAACTAATCTTGTAGCGATCGCGCGATCGGAGGCAATATATACTTAAGTTGAATTCAGTGACAGTCAGTAGTTACTGGTTCTGCCTGCCTTCACTGACAGCACTACTTAACTACTCTTTCATTCATTAATTTTCCTACCAGAACGGGCATTCATACATCTGAGTGTGGAGATTAAAGGTTTCCCACCCCCGCATCAGTATATGAATGCCCGTTCGTTGAATTAGCTGACCTTACAATCCACTATCGCCGTAGTTGGCGATCGACATTACTAAAAAGTAAACCACAAAAGAAGAAAAAATTACTCCAAACATAATCGTCTAGCCTCAACGGGTAATTACA
>JBOFTL010000087.1:0-7222 GCA_051652045.1 Microcoleus sp.
CAGCTCCAGCGCTCGAAATTTCAATTTAATCAAAAGTGTCAAATCAGTAGGGATAAGTTAAAGACTTATGCTAGTAATAACTCTTTTGCTCCCTCCTGCCGACCTGCGCTCAAAAGAGTTTGCTAAACCCCAATTAGCAAACAGGAAGAAAGCGCTTTGATAAACTTCCGTGATGTCGTTACAGAAGATTATGAATTGCAGCGAGGCAACACTATGACAAACTTTTCAGAGCAATTTTCTCGGCGCAAATTTATCGTCACAGCAGGTGCATCTGCTGTTGGTTCCGTATTACTCAAAGGCTGTTTGGGAAATCCCCCAGAACCTACTGCAGCAGGCGGTGCAGATGGCGGTGCTGGCGGTGTTGCCACCTCAGTAGTTGCGGTTGCCAATGAGAAAAGAGTCGAAGGTATCGAAACTACAAAAGTCACCTTGGGATACATCCCGATCGTCGAATCAGCACCGTTAATTATTGCCCAAGAAAAAGGTTTTTTTGCCAAATACGGGATGACCGAAGTCACAGTTGCCAAACAAGCCAACTGGGGCTCCGCTAGAGACAACGTAGAAATCGGATCTGCCGGCGGCGGTATCGATGGCGGACAGTGGCAAATGCCGATGCCCTACATGATTAGCCAAGGTCTGATTACCAAAAACAACACCAAAATCCCGATGTACGTGGTAGCTCAGCTAAACACTCAGGGAAATGGTATCGCGATCGCGTCCAAACACGAAGGCAAAGGCATCGGCCTCAAACTCGAAAAAACAGCCCAAGATTACATCAAAGGGCTGGCCAAAGCAGGCACACCCTTCAAAGCAGCCTACACCTTCCCCAAAGCCAACCAAGACCTATGGATTCGCTACTGGCTGGCAGCTAACGGCATCGATCCCGATACAGATGTCAGCCTGCTGACAGTACCGGCCGCCCAAACCGTCGCCAACATGAAAACCGGAACGATGGATGGTTTCAGTACCGGCGACCCCTGGCCCCTGCGGATTGTCAAAGATAAAATTGGCTTCATGTCCGCCCTGACTGCCGAAATCTGGAAAGCCCATCCAGAGGAATACCTCGCAATTCGCGGCGACTGGGTGGACAAACACCCGAAAGCTACCGAAGCTTTGCTCGCAGGAATCATCGAAGCCCAGCAGTGGTGCGACAAACCAGAAAATCGTGCGGAATTAGTGGCAATTGTTTCCGGCAAAAGCTTCTTTGACGTACCCGGTCAAGTTTTGACTCCCCCCTATAACGGTCAGTACGCAATGGGCGATGGCAAACCAGAAATCAACGATTTCAACATGGGCCCGCTGTACTGGAAAGATGGAGTCGGCAACGTTTCTTATCCCTACAAGAGTCACGATTTGTGGTTCATCACCGAAAGCGTTCGCTGGGGTTTCCTGCCGACAAAAACCTTGGCAGATAAAAAGACAATCATCGATAAAGTCAACCGCGCAGATATCTGGAAGAAAGCAGCTAAATTAGCAGGAGTTGCTGATGCTGATATTCCCAAAAGTACTTCTCGCGGGGTGGAAAAGTTCTTTGACGGCAAAGAATTTAACCCGGAAAACCCAGAAGCTTACCTCAAGAGTTTGGCAATAAAAAAAGCTTGATACAGTTGAGAGTTGAGAGTTGAGAGTTGAGAGTTGAGAGTTGACCTGGGAAAACATAGATGTTTTTCCTGTTCTTGAGGATGACTAAAGCTTTCTTATCTCTTCCTTCTTCCTTCTTCCTTCTTCCTTCTTTCTTCTGTTGACAGTTAACAGCGTGATGGGGTTTGAGCTGCCCATAATTGAGTTTCAAAAAAATACCGCACAAATAATACCGGACCAATAACAGGAGATTACCAAAATGGCTGTCAGCACGAATCGAGGTGGCGGAGTGGATGTTCAAGGAGCATTGGGCGAGTTTTGGAAGAAAAATTCCAAAAATATCTTGCCACCAATTTTAGGAGTTTTGGGATTTTTGCTAATTTGGCAATTCCTGTCCAGCACTGGAATTATCAAGTTGCCGGGACCCAGCAGCTTGTGGACTGAAGAACGGACGCGGATTTTGTTGATGTATCCTTTCATGAACTCGAAAACTTACGGAGTCGGCTTATTTTGGCAGACTTTAGCTAGTTTGGAACGGGTGGCAAAAGGCTACACTCTAGCCGCGATCGTGGGTATTGGCATGGGAGTTTTGGTCGGTACGAATCCTTTCTTAAACAAAGCTTTAGACCCGATTTTCCAATTTTTGCGGATGGTAGCACCTCTGGCTTGGGTACCGATCGCCCTTGCCGCCCTCCAACAAAACGAACCTGCTGCTTTGTTCGTGATTTTCGTAACTTCTGTGTGGCCGATTTTGATCAACACCACTGAAGGTGTCCGCCAAATTCCCGACGATTACAACAACGTAGCGAAGGTGCTGCAACTGTCTCGGAAAGAGTATTACTTGAATATTTTGTTCCCTTCAGCACTGCCTTATATCTTCACTGGATTGAGAATTGCGATCGGTTTGGCTTGGCTGGCGATTATTGCTGCGGAAATCGTGATGTCCGGGATTACAGGTATCGGCTTCTTTATCTGGAACGCTTACCAACAAAACTACATCAGTGAAATTTTATTAGCGGTGGTCTACATTGGGGCAGTTGGTTTGATGCTCGATCGACTGATGGCTTGGTTGCAACAAAAAATTGCTCCCCCTCAAGGCAAATAAATAGTTGAGAGTTGAGAGTTGAGAGTTGGGAATTGGGAATTGGTAATTGGGAATTGGGAATTGGGAATTGGTAATTGGTAATTATTCCCTAAAAATCCCTCTTCCTTCTTCTTTCTTCCCTCTTCCTTCTTCCTTCGATTGACAGCGTAATTTTTCAAAGGTTAGTAATAGTTGCCAGAAGATCGAGTGTTTTACAATAGTTGATAGTTGACAATTAATAATTGAAAGCGAGATTTTGAATGCAAAAATTCGGCTTTTGATGTTTGACAAATATCAACTATAAACTATCAACTATTAACTATCAACTAAATTCATAGTAAACCTACAAAAAAGGCAAGAAAAACCATGTCAGTTTTGATTGGCGTAGAACAGCTCGAAAAAACATTTAATCTATCAGACGGCGGCAAATATGTCGCCCTCAAAGGCATAGACTTGGAAATTAAAAAAGGAGAATTTATCTCCTTAATCGGACACTCCGGCTGCGGCAAATCTACTCTGTTAAATATGGTCGCAGGCTTGGATTTACCCACCGAAGGATTGGTGACGATCGAAGGACAAAGAATCACCCAACCGGGTCCCGATCGCATGGTAGTGTTCCAAAACTATTCGCTGCTGCCTTGGCGGACTGTGCGAGAAAACATTACCCTAGCTGTGGACTCAGTGATGAAAGGCTTGCCGAAAGCTGAACGCCTCGACATCATCCAAAAACACATCGACATGGTGGGCTTGACGCCCCACGCTGAAAAACAGCCCGCACTGCTATCTGGCGGACAAAAACAGCGCGTCGCGATCGCCCGCGCCCTCGCCCTGCGCCCCAAACTGCTACTCTTAGACGAACCCTTCGGCGCACTCGACGCCTTGACTCGCGGCAACTTGCAAGAAAAGTTGATGGAAATTTGCCAAGAGTACGAAATCAGCGCCCTGATGGTAACGCACGATGTCGATGAAGCCGTACTGCTGAGCGATCGCATCGTCATGCTCACCAACGGCCCGGAATCGAAAATCGGCGGGATTCTCGAAGTAGACATCCCCCGCCCCCGCAAACGCATGGATGTAGTCTCCCACCCCAGCTACTACGCCCTCCGCAGCGAAATGATTTACTTCCTCAACCAGCAGAAACGGGTGAAAAAACTGCGGGCCCGCAAAGTACCCGCGATCGCCCGCCACGGACTGGAAAAAGTCAACCTCGAACTCGGCTTCGTCCCCCTCGCAGCCTGCGCACCCCTCGCCATCGCCAAAGAAAAAGGCTTGTTTGCCAAACACGGCCTCGATGAAGTCCACCTCGTGCGGGAAACAAGCTGGCGCGGTATCGTAGACGGGATTAGCGGCGGTTACTTAGACGCAGCGCAAATGCCCTCTGGGATGCCGCTGTGGTTGACCTTGGGAGGGAATCAAGATAAGCCGGTACCGACGGTTACAGCCCTCACCATGAGCCGTAACGGCAACGGAATTACCCTGGCTCGTCGCTTTTACGACCAAGGAGTCTACACTCTGGCAGATTTCAAAGAAATGCTGCAGCGTACTCCGGCTCAAACCCACCGCATGGGCATCGTTCACCCTTCATCAATGCACAACCTGCTGCTGCGCTACTGGCTGGCTGCCGGCGGCATTGACCCCGATCGCGATGTGTTACTGAAAAACATCCCTCCAGCTCAAATGATCGTGGACTTGCAGGGCGGGACGATCGACGGTTTCTGCGTTGGCGAACCTTGGAACTTGCGGGCCGCGATGGAAGGAGTCGGCTTTACGGTGGCTACAGATTTGGAACTGTGGCCCGGACACCCCGGCAAAATTCTGGGCGTGCGCGAAGACTGGGCAAATGCTTATCCCAACACTCACATCGCTTTGATCAAAGCTTTGCTCGAAGCTTGTCATTACTGCGCCGATCCCAACCACGCACAAGAAGTTTCGGAAATTATCGCGGGACGGGAGTACGTCGCTACTGACAAGAATTACATTCAAATCGGTGAGCCTAAATCTAATGCTTGCGATCTCGATACTCCGATGCGGGAATACGCACACCACTTGTTCGCTGGGGATGGCGTAAACCGCCCTAGCCGTACCGAACAGTTGTGGCACATGGTGCAGATGGCTCGCTGGAATGATACTGTGTTCCCGCGCAACTGGGTGGAAATTCTGGAACGGGTGGTGCGCGTCGGCCCCTTCAGCACGGCAGCCCGCGAATTGGGAATGTCCGACATTACTTACACTCGCGGTTCTCTCCGGTTGTTTGATGGGTCGGTGTTTAATGCTGACGATCCGATCGGCTATCTCAACAGTCTGGCAATTAAACGCGATTTCACAATGGCTGAAGTGATACTAGATGCGGGCCGCCGAGTTGCTTAAAATTCGATCGCCATTTCTTGCCAAAATATTGCTTGACAAAATATGGCTTGCCAAAATTACAGATCGCGTGCGAGCAGTCCCGATCGCGGACTGCTTACCACCCATCACATATCTAATGTTGACCTGCGAGTCTTGAGGTACAGAAAATTAACAAATTTAGGACTGACGTACCAAAAACATCAAACTGTCATTGCGAGTGCAACGAAGCAACCTCAAAGCTTTGTTCAACCGTCAGAATGCGTAAGTTCCTAAACTGCTTGGTTCTCAATCTTTGAGTCGGAGATTTACGAATTCAGGATTTAAGCAAAAAAATTTAGACATCGAGGCTTGGCATTGCATCGTTTAGCCCAAAGTGGCAAAATAATCTAATTGATGCGCAATTCCTGCAATTTAAAACTCAATACTCAAAACAAAACTTATAGGGAACTAGCCGTCGATCGATCCCCTCAACTCGCAGCTCATCATTCAACACTCCATTATTTGCTATCGCGAATCGCCAACTTAACCCCTTCCCAACGCCATGATTAACACCACTGTCAACCAGAAAGACACCAAAATCCAAAGCAAACCGATCGCCGACCGCCGCCAGCCTTTTTTGGTGATGGACAACGTGCAAAAAGTATATCCCAACGGTTACAGGGCTTTAGAAAACATCAACCTGAACATTTCTGAGGGAGAGTTTATTACGATCATCGGACACTCGGGCTGCGGCAAATCAACACTGTTGAATATGGTGTCGGGTTTTCAACATCCGAGTTCCGGCGACGTGACGATTAACGGACAGCGAATTGTCAAGCCCGGTCCCGATCGCATGGTGGTGTTTCAGGGCTATGCTTTGCTACCTTGGCGGACGGTGTTTGAAAATGTTTACATTGCCGTTAACTCGGTATTTCCCAATAAGTCGAAGGTCGAAAAAAATGCGATCGTCAAAGAGCATTTGGCGATGGTGGGATTGACTGAAGCTGCCGACAAAAGACCGCCGCAAATTTCTGGGGGGATGAAACAGCGGGTGTCTATCGCCCGTGCTTTGGCAATTCGCCCGCAGGTGCTGATTTTAGACGAACCTTTCGGTGCTTTGGACGCAATTACTAAGGAGGAATTGCAAGAAGAGTTGCTGAAAATCTGGAGCGATCACCGCTGTACTGTGTTGATGATTACTCACGACATTGATGAAGCGCTGTTTTTGGCCGATCGATTGGTGATGATGACTAACGGTCCGGCGGCAACAATCGGTGAAATTCTGGAAATTCCGTTCCCGCGCCCGCGCGATCGAGCTCAGATTATGGAAGATCCGGAATACTACAATTTGCGGAACTACGCCCTAGACTTCTTGTTCCGCCGCTTCGCGCACGATCATGACGCTTAAGCAGGTGAAACCGCATAAAAATGGTTCGTAGTGGGGACTTCAGTCCTGCAGTTCGTAGTAAAGACTTCAGTCCTGCGGTTCGTAGTGCGGACTTCAGTCCGCATTTTCACAGGATGCGTGTCCTCACGACAAACCTGACTTATCGCGATCGATCGATCGGACACAATCCAAGATTGTAGATTGAATTTGAGAATGCTGGAAAATTAAAGCTCCAGCATTTCCCATTTTCAGGGGACTTCGCAGGCTGCGAAACTTTCCTGATGCGGCTGGGTAAGCTGAAGCTTAGCGGTGGTCAATAAGTTTTTCCGGACAGTCGGATCTTTTTCTCAACTTTTACGTCTACCACCGCAGAGACCCGATTGCCTAGCTGTCGGTAAGCTGGCATGAGTTGAGTCCACCTTCGATCGAGGGTGGGCTTCTTCTTCATGGTATTAACATTTTTTGGATAATTGAGGGTTCGTGCATTCCACCCTGTCAAGTGTCACAGGGGAAAAGTTCGATCGAGGTGCGATCGATTAGGAGTAGGGGCGATCGTCAATACCAGCAAAAATTGTTTTCCCCGATCTCCAAACCTACCAGAAATCATATAAGACCGCAGTATCCCTTTTCATTGAGGCGAAAAGTTGTTAGCCTGACTTTGCCATTACTGGGATAATGATTTTTTACTTGCTGCATCAAATCCTCGAATTTGGAATCGAGCAAGTAGTTGCCAGTTTCGGGTTAGATCGCGATAAACCAGTTATAATGATTTGCCATTAATTGCGAGCAAATTCGATCGAATATTTGGCGGCATTTTTTGCCGAGTTCTGTTCTGTGAGCGATTC
>JBOFTL010000088.1:0-3491 GCA_051652045.1 Microcoleus sp.
GCTTGCTTGCGTTCAGTTAAGTCTTGAACGACTGCTTCGACGATAATGCGATCGTCCATTTCAATAGTTGTGAGTACGACTTCTGCAGGAAAATCAGTACCGTCAGCACGTCGGTGAACCCACTCAAAACGGTGATTTCCGCGCTGAAATGCGATCTCGATCTTTTCGGTAACTAAACTAAAAGAATCTCTACCGTTGGGTTGAATTGGTGGCGAAATTTCTGCCGGATGTTTGCCACACAAATCTTGCTGGTTGCTGCATCTAAATAATTCTACAATGGCGCTGTTGGCGCTGCAAATCCCGTTTTCATCTAACATCAAAACTGGCAAACTGGTTAATTCGTAGAGCGATCGAAATTTGGCTTCTGACTGTTGCAATGCAGCTTCAGCTTGCTTGCGATCGGTAATGTCGGCAACCATTGCAAATAAGCCCGCATAGCTTCCCTGTTTGTCAAATAAGGTACTAGCAGAAACCATCGCCCACAAATCACTACCATCTCGGCGGCGGAACTTGAAATCGTATTGTTCGCCCATGCCCAAACGCTGGCGTTTCAGATTGGATCTAGCGATTGCCATGCCTTCTGCATCCATAAAAGCAAATAGCGATTCGCCGAGCATTTCTTCTATTTTATAACCGAGCATATCGGACATTTTTTGATTGACAAAAGTGGTATTATTGCTAGCATCAATACTCCACATTCCCTCGGCTGCTATTTCCACAATTCGCCGATATCTTTCCTCACTTTCTCTGAGGGCTTCTTCCGCTAATTTGCGATCGCTGATGTTTTGAGTCATCAGCATTCCGCCTGTAATTTCTTGCCGTTCGTTTCTGACTGGCAAAGTATAAGCGAGGTAGTGTCGATCGCTGTAAGTAAATTCTGTAACCACCGTTTCTCCTGCTAGTGCCATGCGGTAATTTGGTTCGACAGCACCACAGAATTCTTCGGGAAATACTTCCCATATTGTCTTGCCTTCCATTAATTCTTTAGAAAGACCTACTGCTGCCAATTCCTTACCTTCCGCTAGGGTATAACGCAGTTCTCGATCGAACAACATTACCGCACCGTTGGGAAAGTTACTGGCAAGTTTGCGGTATAACTGTTCGCTTTTTTGCAATGCTTCTGCTGCTTGTTTGCGATCGGTAATTTCTATTACCACTGCACCGATGCCGATCGCTTCACCGCTGTCATCTAGCAGGGGAAAGTAAGAGGCTGTAATGTGCTTTATTATTCCGGGCTGTCTCGGATTTTCGGCACAGGTTTCGATATTAAGCAGGGGTTGTTTTGTCTCTAAAATTTGCTGGTATAAAGGTTCTACCATTGATGCTATATCGGCCGATAAAACTTCGCCTACAGTTTTACCGATATGCTCGGCGATGCTGAGACCGTTCATCTGGGCGATCGCTGGATTAACTTGCACGAATCTCAGCCGATCGTCCAAAATGCAAAGCCCTGCTGGGGAGTCAGTAAAAAAAGCATCAAATCGAGCTTGTTTCCGCGCTAATTCTTGTTCTAAAGCCTTGCGATCGCTCAGATCTGTCAAGTAGCAAATCATCCCAAAAGCTTCTCCGTTACTGTCTTTCAATAGCGACAGCGACAGATGCGAATAAAAATCTTCTCCCGACTTCCTGCGGGTAATAACTTCTACTTCATTTGAGTCTGTTTCTTGTAACGGCTCGATCGCTTTTTTCAACAAGAATTCTTGCTGTTCTGGCGGAAAAATAGTGGAAATATGTTGACCTTTTACTTCGCTTTCATGATAGCCGTAAAGCCTTTGAGATGCTTGATTCCAACTGGTAATCAAGCCTTGCATATCGGTACAAATCACCGATTCACGAATCCGATCGAGCATCTGACTTTGCAACAGCAATTTTTCTCGAGCTTGTTGCAGTTCCAGAGTTTTTTGTTGCAGTTTTTCGTTGCTTTCTGCGAGTTCGGCGGTGAGCTGGGTAAGTGATTTTTCGAGATTTGAATTGCAATGCGACGCTGCTGCTGTTTCTAGATTTAAGATTGCTTCGGCACTCACCCACAGTGCACCATCTCCAGCCATATCAATTACTCGCTCGGAAACTCGCACGGGTACGAAATGGCCGTTTTTGTGTTTGTAAGTTTGTCCGTAAAGCGAAGCTATCCCGTAGGGAATCGCGCCCGCCCAGCTATTTTCTAGTGAATTTGGCAGATATTTTGTTTCTTGACAAGCGCATTCCGATCGCGCTATTTCCCAGTAGTTCAGGTTGAGAGTTTCTGCAACTGTACGGCCGATAATTGCTGCAAAAGCTGGATTTACTTCCAAAAAAGTCCCGTCTGTCCGGCACAAGGCAAGCCCGATCGGGCTGACTTCTAACAATTTATGGTTGCACCGATCGCTCTTGGCTTTTCTTAACTGGCTGTGCATTTTACCTGGCTGGGATGAGGATGTTCTATTATAGACTTTTACGTGCTTGAAATTTGTGACTTTTATCACTAATAGGCATATTGAGGTTTCAGGTGTGAGGTATGAGGTGTTAGATTTTAGGTGAGAAGTCCATTACCTACCACCTAACATCTATCACCTACTTTTTACTTCTTCCTTCTTCCTTCTTTCCTCTTCGTTCTTGCTTCTATTAATTAATCGCGGGCGACACCTTCAGTTCGCGCTGCCAACTGGACTGCACCGGCGACAGTGGTGGCTACTCGCTCGTCAAATACCGAAGGTATAATGTACTCTTTATCCAGCTTAGAAGGCTTGATTAAAGAGGCGATCGCGTAAGCTGCACCCAAATACATACTGAGGGTAATTTGAGTAGCTTTGCAGTCCAAAGCACCTCGAAATATACCGGGAAATGCCAAAACATTGTTAATTTGATTGGGGTAATCGCTGCGTCCCGTAGCCATAATTGCCACATCATCAACCACTAATTCCGGCTGAATTTCGGGAATAGGATTTGCCATTGCAAAAACAATCGGATTTTCGGCCATAGAACGCACCATCGATCGCGTAAGAACTCCGGGGGCGCTGACACCTAAAAATACATCAGCACCCGCGATCGCATCTTCTAAAGTACCGCTTGATGGCACTGCAAATTCGCGTTTTTCAGGGTTCAGATCCGTGCGATCTTTTGACAGAACGCCCTTGGAGTCGCACATGATAATATTTTCAGCCCCTGCTTTGCGCAACAAGCGGGCGATCGCCACTCCCGCAGCACCGGCACCGTTAATTACGATGCAGATTTCTTCGATGGATTTTTGCACGAGTTTTAGGGCATTAATTAATGCTGCTAAACTGACAATAGCAGTACCGTGCTGGTCGTCGTGAAAGATCGGAATGTCTAAAGTTTGCCGCAGTTTGGCTTCGATTTCAAAACAGCGAGGAGACGCAATATCTTCTAGGTTGACGCCGCCAAAAACAGGGGCAATATTCTGCACCGTCCGAATGATTTCATCGGTATCTTGGGTATTCAAACAAATAGGAAAAGCATCGATTCCAGCAAATTCTTTAAACAGCATCGCTTTG
>JBOFTL010000089.1:0-3341 GCA_051652045.1 Microcoleus sp.
TCTTGAGTACAGTTAAGCACGATTCCTCTCAGATTAACATTAGTTTGTCTGGCAAGAGCAACATTCGCCACAGCTTGCCCGATCGCGCCTAATTTTACAGGTACTACCAACACTCCCGACAGCCGCCAATCCCTAGCAAGATCGGCTACCGTAAGTTCCCAAGTTACGGGCGAACCCAGGCCTCCCAAAGCTTCTACTAACACAAAATCCTTGCGCTGTCTGAGGCTTTGCAGCGCCGTCCACACCTTGTCGAGTTCGATGCGTTTCCCTTCCCGTTCGGCAGCGATCGGGGGTGCTAGAGGCGCGTTAAAGTGCAGCGGATTGAGTTCTTCGGGGGTTTGTTCCAGGGCAAATAAACGGGTGTAAAGTTCGCGATCGCCCGTTCCGGTTTGTAACGGTTTCATAATTGCTAAAGTGCGATCGGGAAAATACATTTGCCAATAAGCAGCCAGGGCACTTGTTAAAACAGTTTTGCCTGCATCGGTATCGGTTCCAGTAATTAGTAGCGAGTTCATTGGTAATAGTTGAGAGTTGAGAGTTGAGAGTTGAGAGTTGATAGTGCGAGCGTCCCCGCTCGCGATCGATTGATAGTTGAGAGTTGAGCCTTGACAGATATTATCTGCGTTTATCTGCACTCATCTGCGGGTCACAGTTGACAGAGTTGTTTTTATGACAGCGTATAGTCCTTTGATTTAAGTTTAGGCTAATTTTGTCATAAAATTGCATTTTGCTAGATAGATTTGTTACGGAAATAGCGGGCGATCGCTAGTTTGGGAGATTTAAGGGCGATCGGCTCATCCTGTAAATGCTACGATTGTTAGCTCTCTTGTAGATTATAATTGTGCTTGTTCAAAAATTTTACTTGAGGTAGCTTGTGACGATCGATCTGCTAACTGAAATTTACAGTTCCTTTGAACCTTTTCAGCCTCCGTCAAAAGAGGCCTATGTTG
The DNA here is from genome assembly GCA_051652045.1 of Microcoleus sp. Classification (GTDB taxonomy): domain Bacteria; phylum Cyanobacteriota; class Cyanobacteriia; order Cyanobacteriales; family Microcoleaceae; genus Microcoleus. The sequence continues at coordinate 951 of JBOFTL010000089.1, forward strand.
ATTGTCAAGAAGTCCGTGGTGGTTGGGAAGTAGTACGGGAATTAGGTAGAAAGATTACGCGATCTAAAAAACCGACTTGCCAGCTTTACTCCGGGCACCGAGGAGTAGGGAAATCCACAGAACTTCTGCGGTTGAAGGAGTATTTAGAACAACAGAAATATTTTGTGGTTTACTTTGCAGCAGATGATGAGGACATTGAACCCCAAGATGCAGAGTATGCAGATATATTGTTTGCTTGTACTCGCCATCTAGTAGAAGCGATCGACCTGCAAAACCATAATCCTTTGCTAGATTGGATGCAAAATCGATGGGAATCTCTCAAAGATTTGGCACTGACAGAAGTATCTTTTGACGGTTTAAACTTAGAGGGACAAATTGCCCAGTTTGCCAAAATTACAGCCAATCTTCGTGCAACTCCTGATAAGCGGCGCGAACTTCGACAGAAAATCAATGCTAATACTCCGTCTTTGGTAGAAGCATTGAATGACTTCATTAAAGAAGCTGAGAAATCTCTACCTACAGCCTGTTGCGGTATCGTAATGATTGCCGATAATTTGGATAGAATTGCGGAAACTAAAGAAGAAGCAACTCCCAGCAATTATGACGAGATTTACTTAAATCGTAGTGAAATTCTGCGGGGCTTAGCGTGTCATGTAATCTATACGGTTCCGATCGCAATGGTATATTCGGGAAGGGCGACACAGCTTGAGGATAATTATGAAAAAACTAATATTTTACCGATGGTGATGGTGCAGAATCCCGACGGTACAGTCAACTCAAATGGACTATCCAAGTTGCGGGAAATTATCTGTCGGCGGCTAGAGGCGATCGATCCCAGACTGACTCAAACAATGGATGGTAATGTGGCAGGTTTAGATCTTCCCGCTGTGTTCGATAGTTCAGATACATTGAATCAGCTTTGCATCATGAGTGGCGGACACGCAAGGAATTTGATGCAGATGATCCGAATCGCTGTAAACTGGACTGACGAGCTACCAATTACCGCTGAAGCGGTGCAACGGGCAATTGCAGAAACCCGAGAAACCTATCTCAATACAATTCAAGAACATCAGTGGGAAATTTTGGCTGATGTTTATTGCAAAAAGCAGGCAAACAATAACGAACAGTGTTTGCGCCTGTTGCTCACTCGCTGTTTGTTAGAATATCGCTATTATGATGATAAGGGCAATCTCAAACGCTGGTATAACGTCCATCCTCTGATTGAAGAAATCGATCAGTTTCAAGATACAGTTGCTAAAATTCGGCAGTCGCTATTATGAGTCAATCTCCTGCTACTCAAAAACTCGACACTAGCCCAGAGGGAGTCTATCGGGCTTTATTGCGATGCCTAAAACGAACAAAAGGCTTCGGTATTGTGTTCGTACAATCCTCTCCAGCAGTAGGATCTCGGTTAATTACTCGGGTGCGGGCGGATTTATCTGAGAAAAAAATTGCAATACTGGAATTAACAGAACCAATTGATAATCTGTATGACATTGTTGCAAACCGTGACGATCGCAATGACCTAAATATTCTGTTCATTCAAGGGCTAGAAAAGTCACTCGAACCTTATATCAAACCTGGATATGGTGGTGATGGTGATTATTATAATTTAGATACAGTACCTCCTCTTCTCAGTCACCTCAATCAACGACGGGAAATTTTTCGCGATCGCTTGAGTAACATTTGCTTTGTTTTTATACTGCCGCTTTTTGCTATTAAATATATTATACGTCGAGCTCCTGATTTTTTTGATTGGGGTTCTGGTGTGTTTGAGCTATCTTTTGAGTTATCTTACAACCAAATTGCTCAGACTCACCCTAAAATTACTGAGAGGCTACAGCAAATAATCAACAAGCCTTTTCCTTCTATAAATGATGAATATGAACCTTGGATTAAACTTTTAATTGCAATGGGTAACTTATCTTTTACTTGCGACATTTATGAAGAAGCTATAAAACAATATGAGCTAGCTATTAAACGCAAGCCTGATTTATACGAAGCGTGGAATTTGCGCGGTATTGCTTTACTGCAACTAGGACGATATGAAGAGTCAATTGCTAGTTTTGATAAGGCACTAGAAATTAACCCAGATTATCACGAGGCTAAAACTAACCGAGATCTTGTATTAAACGAATTGAATTAGGGTAGATTTTGCCATCGAACTATCCTTATTACTTTCTATTGTTAAAATCTACCGATGACAATTCTTAACTGTTCAAGAACGAGTTGACTAACTCTCAACTCTCACCTCCAAAAGTCTTAATTAATAAAAACAGCAAAAATTACGCACCCTAGCTCTAGCGAGTGCGTAATTCAATTAACCAAGTAAAGTGTTGCGTTCTATTTGCGGATCAAGTTGAGCAATTCTTTAGGAGATGCCAACAAGTC
>JBOFTL010000090.1:0-2532 GCA_051652045.1 Microcoleus sp.
AGCTAAAGCCCCCGTCCAGAATCCCTCGCCTTGAACAGTATTCTGAAAAGTTTCGTGAATTGGCAATTTTATTTGTAAGTTCGATCGCAGCATCTTTACCTCAAGCTCTAATTAATAATATTTGTGATAACTGTAATGGGTAATGGGTAATGGGTAATGGGTAATGGGTAATGGGTAATGGGTAATTGGCAGTTAACTGTTGTCCATCGATCCAGCGGTCAATTGTCAATCAAAAAACACCGATCCGTGTATCCGTGTTATCCGTGTCGTGCTGTTGGTAATTGGTCATTGCTGCGCTATAAGTTGACCTACTCTCGATCGAGGCTATAAAAATCCCAACATTACAGTAATTTATGCGCTTCCTAATTTAGCGGATTCAGGCGCGCGCACGACACCTTACATCATGAGTTTTTGCATAAGTTTTGTTTGAGTTTTACATCCTATTAACAATTACCGCTCTCCTCATTTCAATTTCCCGCTAGCTTCGCGCTTGGCTGTTACCAATTACCAATTACTTATTAGCAATTACAGCCTTCCTAGTAAGTAGGGGCACTGCCCCCGCGCCCGACCTTAATTCTGTTCATCAGGCTCCATCAAAGTAGCCCAGCGGCGTTTTAGGGCCAAAGTTAATCCATCACCAATCGGTACGACGCTGAGAGTAACTCGCGGATCGTTGCGCAATTTGTCGTTGAAATTGCGGATCGCAAGGGTACTTTCATCTTGTACTTGAGGATCGGCAACTCGTCCCGACCACAGAACGTTGTCAATCACAATTAAACCGCCAGTACGTGCGAGTTGCAGCGCCCGTTCAAAATAAACTTCATAATTTTCTTTGTCGGCATCGATGAAGATAAAATCAAAGGTTCCTGCTTGTCCTTCAGCTATTAGCTGGTCAAGAGTATTAATTGCCGGAGCCAAGTGCAAAGAAATTTTATTTGCCACACCTGCAAGTTCCCAGTATCGGCGCGCGATCTCTGTATATTCCTCACTGATATCGCAAGCCACAATCTGACCGTTTGAAGGCAGTGCTAGAGCCACGCACAGAGCACTGTAGCCCGTAAAAACGCCAATTTCTAAAGTTTTTGTAGCCCCCATTAGTTGCACCAGCATCTCCATAAACTGACCCTGTTCGGGAGCTATTTGCATCATAGCCATAGGGTGTTTAGCAGTTTCCGATCGCAATGAAGCGAGAATATCCGGCTCTCGCAGAGAAATAGATAACAGATAATCGTAAAGTTGATTTTCCAAACCAAGAGTTGAGTTTGCCATCGGTTTATCCTTGCTGCTGACTTGTGATTTTAGATGCTCGACGTGCCATTTATGGAAATTGGACGCGGTGCGGTTAAGTTTGACTAAATATTAAGGTTTATTAGCCCCCTGAAATGGGAGATTGTGTTTAGGGACTGCTTTAAATCCCTGTCAAAAAAACCTAGCTGTCAACCGTCAACTGTCAACTGTCAACTGTCAACTGTTTAAAGCTATTTTGCTGCGATCGATCTCTGGTTGCGATACCGGCGTCTCCGTTGCAAGTAGGTAACTGGTAAAACACGCGATCGGCCTCTAAATTAGTGTATCTCAGCTACAGGCGATCGAACGTCACTCTATTGTGAAGCTTTCATGTTGGCGAGCGAATAAAATGGGGGACTATCGATAATGGCTTATTGAAGTTGCCCGTCGGGAGTACCGCTCAATTTTAAGACTTCGCCCGCCTGCTGGCAATAACACTGAGATGGGTAGGTTCGATCGAGTAAAAAATTTGCAGTTACACTTGAGTTGAGCTAGCACAACTGCAAACTGTAAAATCTGGGAATGGAATTTATCTATTTAGCGGAATAGTAATAGTAATCCGCTGTATAATCGACGCGCATAGTGCTATTAGCTTTGGAACTATCGCATCCAGTATTGGGGGCTTTACCGCCCTTTGTATTCAAGCGATGGATGTAAGTCACTTTGCTAAACAAGCCATTTCCTTGATGCGATTTTGCGCCCAACAGCAACAAAGGAATGGCGCTAGCATCCGGTGAATCTAGGCGCTCTTTTACTTCGCCAACAACTTTACTTCCATCTTGATGTTCCCAAGTCGGTCCGCCATAATGTTTGCCAATTACTTGACCTGTTTCGTTCAACAAAGTAGCTTCCGGCGCTTTTAAAGTCCATTCAAACTTGTTGCGATCGTTAGCTTGAGGCTGGCAAACATAAATTTGTACCCCTTTTGCAGCAGTTTTGAGAATTAAATTATGGGCTGCAGGCACTGTTAATTTTTCCGGTATCTCATAAAGTGGCTTGTTGGTATCTCTTGGAGTGGGATTTTGGGCGACTGAAATGGCTGACACAGTTGAATTTACTGTTGAGTTTACTGTTGAACTTACTGTTGAATCTACTGGCAATACTTTAACAGTAGCTGCATTTGCTGTCTGAAAACCAATTGCCACTAAAATCGGGAGCGCTAACGGTAATTTTTTAGACATTTTCCATCGAATCCTAAACTGATTAACGCTGGTACGCTTAAGATTGACATCGATTGGAGCGGGC
>JBOFTL010000091.1:0-3993 GCA_051652045.1 Microcoleus sp.
CCCGGCTTGTTTTTTTGCGCTTGATTTGTTTTTTTCACGCTTAACAATCCTAGCAAACACCTCGCGAATTTGGCAAGCACTTTTCCAAAGTTTTTTTTCGATCGCCCGCAACCCCGCACCTGTAAGCTAAAAGCTGCAATCTACAATCCGAATCAAGGAAGCAACGTAGCGGTGCGACAAGCTTTTGAGATTGCTTCGCTACTCTCGCAATGACATAATAAGGAAGCATGGTAACAGTGCGACAAGCCTTTGAGATTGCTTCGCTACTCTCGCAATGACATAATTACGTTGTTTGTGCGTTCGGGATGGCAAAATTAGCAATGGGAAAGCAAAATCGAGGCAGCGAGGGTAACAGCCTGCTTGTCTTAAGTCTAATTTGGCTGCTGGGGGCAATTAGCGATCGCACTTGGTTTGCTGTCGATCGATCCGTCCCCGCATGGGATCAGGCAGAATACCTGAATGGGGCATTGAATTACTTAGAGGTACTCCAGCATCCTCAGTGGTTTTCCGGCGAGTGGTGGACGAATTTCTGGCTGCTTTCGACGAAAATTCCGCCCTTAATTTTCATCGCGACAGTGCCGTTTTTGCAGTTTTTTGGGACTGGGGACGATCGAGCTACCCTCGTTCATTTATTATTTAGTGCAATTCTACTCGCTTCGGTTTACGGTTTGGGCGTTAAATTATTTAACCGGCAAGTGGGTTTTTGGGCCGCTGCAATTTGTGTTTTGTTGCCGGGACTTTATCGCTTTCGCTTGCAATTTTTGCTCGACTATCCGCTGACTGCTGCTATTACTTTGACTTTCTTTTGTTTGACAATGTGGAAGGGGGTAGCGGATGTTGTAGCGGATGTAGCGGATGGGGGCTTAACTGGGAGCAATGTATGGAATGTAGCGGATGTTAGAAATAAGGAAAAAGATCGAATTCTCTCCCTCTCCCCCTCTCCCCCTCCCCCTCTCTCCCCCTCTCCCTCTCTCCCCCTCTCCCCCTCATCTTTTTTGTGGTCGATCGCCCTGGGAATTTCGCTCGGTTTATCCATCTTAGTTAAACATACTACTGTATTATTTCTTTTGACTCCGATCGCCTGGTTAGTTGTCGGTAATGTGCGACAAAAAGCTTGGGGCAGATTAGCTCAATTAGTTGGTGCTTTATTGCTGTCGGTAGCGGTATTTGGGCCGTGGGCGAAAACTAATTGGTTGTTAATTTTGACTGGCGGCAAACGCGCTACTGTAGATTCTGCGATCGCGGAAGGAGATCCGTCGCTAAGTTCGATCGATGCTTGGATTTATTACTGGAATCATTTACCGGAACACGTTTCTTGGCCGCTCTTGCTCGTACCTTTAACGGGAGCGTTATTTTACGCGATCGAACATTTTAAAAGCTCGGAAAAACCCACTATTTTTGCTAAAATCAATTGGGCAAATTATCCCTTTAACTCGCTAAGCTGGCTGGCCGTTTTCTGGGTGGGAGCATATTTAATTAACTCCTTGAATATTAACAAGGACGATCGCTACGTTTTACCTTATTTGCCAGTTTTAGCTATTTTCCTAGCCTATTGTTTGACGCTGTGGCCTGCTAGGTGGGGTCGGCAAATTCGCTGGGGTACAATTGGCTTAGCAATTGTGACGATGCTGTTTCATATGTGGCCGATCGCAGGTGCATTGGGACACAGTTTCGTGCAAGCTATCAGTCCCGGAAATTCGAGTTATCCTTACTTGGGTAAAGAGTGGCCGCATCGAGAAGTAATAGCAGAAATTATCGACACGCAACCTTTCTTGCAATCTACTTTAGGCGTGTTGCCTTCAACACCGGAAATTAACCAGCATAACTTAAATTATTACGGGTCTTTGGCGAATTCTCAAGTTTACGGGCGGCAGGTGGGAACGAATGTGAAAGAAGTACCGCAAGATGTACGATCTCTCTCTTGGTTTGTGACTAAAACTGGTTCGCAAGGCTCAATTCGGGAAAGAATTAAAAAAGCTCAAAATGCAGCGGTAACTGCTATCGAAAAAGGGGGCAATTTTCAACTGCAAAAAACTTGGGTTTTGCCGGATTATACTAATTTAAATCTGTATCGCAAGCAGTGGCAGTCTGTGGAAGTTGAACCGTTGCCGGAAGCGCGCGATCGAGTAAAATTAGATCGAGTTACTGTCGCTCAAAAAGCTGTTCCAGGACAAGTAGTTCCCGTTACTTATACTTGGTCCGGACCTTGGCAGCAATTGCAATCCGGTTTAGTATTGGTAACTTGGAAAAATCGGCAGGCTAGTAATGCGAAGGCGGGACTGACTGCCAGAATTTTACACGATCGCGCGATCGCTTCTGCTACTTTGCATCCGGGGATTTTACAAGCTGATAAATTTGCTGTGGGATTTCAAGTAGTCGATCGCGCGTCGATGCTGGTTCCTGCTAATATCGTACCGGGAAATTACAGTTTGAAAGCTATTTATCTCAACCGCAAAACAGGCGAAACTTATCCGATCGACCTGCCTGCTGCTAGTATTAAAATCGATGCAAAACCTGGTAACGAAACCAACAAAACTAATGTAGGGGCGGTGTCCCCGTGCCCGCCCTCTAATAAATCGTGCCCGCCTGCTAATGTAGGAACTCTGCCCCCGTGCCCGCCCTCTAAAATATCGTGTCCGCCTGCTAATATACCGGAGTTGGATTTAGTAACTCAATTGAGGACGATGGCTGCTGATTTACCGCAAGGATTGACAGGTTTAGCACCCGTATTCGAGCAAGTCGGACGCATCAATCAATACGATCCAACTCAAGATTATACTCTTCAGGCAGAACAAGCCTTAGCATACCGATTGCAACAGGAACCAAATAATGTAGAATGGGCTTATGCTTTGGCATTTTCCCGAGTATTGCAGCAGAAAGTTGCAGGTTCGATCGAGGCTTTGGAAACAGTCACTCAGCTCGATTCTCAAAACCCTTACGCTTACGCTTATCTGGCTTTTGTACACCTGTACGCTTGGCATCCCAAAGCCGCTCAAATTGCTTTAAAACCCGCGATCGAACTCAATCCAAATTTACCGGAAATTAGAGTTTTAAATGGGGTAGCTAGTTTGATGCAGGGCAATCTCATTCAAGCATGGCAAGATTTGCAGTTTTTTAAACAGTTGAAAATCTAGCGATCGAGAATAGAATGGTTGCGTAAGTCCCGATCGAGATTAACTGGGATCGCTCAAAGATTTTTGCACCGATTCTAACCACTCTCTGACTGTTAGATTGTCGCTGCTGGGGTCGTAATAACATCCCAATTCCTCCAAAACAAAAGTTTCTAAATCTGGTTCTGCGATCGGCATTTTTAGCAAATTACCGATTTCGGAAGATACAGCTTCAACACTTGCGGGCGGTTCGCTGCTGCGGTAGTTATTTACTACATCGCTGGGATTGTCAGCTTCTAGCGGCCAGTCTTGATGAAAATAGGAACTGAAAAATTGAGTTAAATGAGGAAATTGATTTGTCATGTCGGGTAAGCTAGAAACTGAAAAATTGAGTTAAATGAGGAAATTGATTTGTCATGTCGGGTAAGCTGTGAGAATAAAATATCCGGGAGGTAATTTAGTGCTGCGCTGGAGGATGATTTTCAAACGAGATGTAGGAGATGCTTTATTGTTGCGGCGGCGCATCGTAATACCGACTTTTCTGTTAGCATCGTAGTCGATCGTGTAACGATTTTCTCGACTTCTGAGCCACGAAGAAATTGCCCGTTCATTTCTATTTAGAGCCTCCCCGATCGCAGCTTCGGCAACTGAACGGTTAGTAAAGGAAGATGCAGCAGTAATTCGCGGTTCGGCGGCAAGTCGCTGTGCTAGTTGAGCCTCAGTTTTACCGACGTGTCTTTCTAAAGTATGTCCTCCTGCTTGTTCGTGAACCTCTAATCCGCCACCCGGTATTTTAGGTTGTAAAACTACTGTAGTTTGTCCGCTGGCTGGGGAACTTTCCGGAGTAAAAACGGCTGCTGAAACAGCAGGTATTCCTGAGTTG
>JBOFTL010000092.1:0-3473 GCA_051652045.1 Microcoleus sp.
AAACCTGAGATTTGAGATCGAAATGCTTTTCAACCTCTTCGGGATGTACGATCTTATCTGGGATATTTGATTTTTGTTGGGATAAGTTGATAAAACAAAAGTGGGAGGATATGATGTTCGATCGCATTACCTTCGATCCAAAAATTATGGGAGGAAGAGCTTGCATTCGAGGAATGCGAATTACAGTTTCTTTGGTAGTAAGTTTAGTAGCAAATGGGATGAGTGTGGAGGAAATTTTGGCAGCTTATCCTTATTTGGAATCAGAGGATATTAAAGCTAGTCTACAGTATAACGAACTGTTTTAACTTTATATTATTCGGATATTAAGTGCGATCGCAGGTGTTAGCTTAATCGGAAATATCGCTTGCCCCAAAATACCGCCAGGGGTTTAAACCCCTGGCTCATAGCGAAAGTCCTCTAAAAGAGGACTGAAGAATTATTTTTGCGATCGCACTCAAGGTCGAGAAACCGGGTTTTTGCAAACCGAGTTTGCAATAATCCAAAGATTCGGACAAAAACCCGGTTTCTTTGTCGCAGTGTACAAGCCCCGATTTACCTATTTTATAGGTGTTGGAGGGGCGATCGCATTTAGTCTTTTTGAGGATTTACGCATCAAGTTAGAGCAACCAAGTTTTTGCGAAAATACTTCGTGAAACACATTTCAAATCCAATATTTTATGACTTTACCCACTCGTTTCGAGTTTCCTATCGCCAAAGCCCAGTATTTATTTAGCAGTGCCACAGAAGCAGGAGTAGGCGGAGATAAGCAGAAATTCTGGCAAGAAGTTATGGGATTTGAATCACCGGAGGCGATTCGAGAGGCAATTATAGGGCAAATGTCGCTAGAATTGTTACAGCCAGTCGGACAGAATGACTATGGAGAACGCTACCAAGCTGTTATATTAATAACAGGACGATCGGGGATATCTTGTCAAATCCGTACAGGTTGGATTGTTTTATTTGGTGAAGATATTGCTAGATTTGTTACCGCATTTCCTCAACGCTTTAGGAGACAGCAATGAGCAAATTTAAATTATTTGACGCAGTTCATTTAACCGAAGGAATCGCCCTTACTGACGGCGAGATTGCACCCCCAGAAACAACCGGGGCAATTGTTGAGGTTTTCAAGAATGGTGAAGCGTATTTAGTAGAATTATTTGGCGGATGGGTGAAAGCAGACATTGGCGGAGATTTTATTCCTGCGACTCAGGATGAACCGGGTGCATTCATGGAAACGATCGCCGTTGAAACAGTTTATCCGCATCAATTGAAATTAGTAAAATCTGCTAGCGAAATGATGGGAGTCCGAGAGCAGTTAATGGTGGTTTTAGATAATTTATCAGACGATCTAGTAGCAGAAGTTCGCGACTTTGCCGAGTTTTTACAACACAAACAAGAACAAGTGCGATCGAATTAATCATTGATGTGAAGAGCGATCGCATTGAGTTATTTTGATAATTTACGCATCAAGTCAGAGAAACCGGGTTTTTGCAAACATACTTCGTGAAACCCCAAAGATGTTGCCAAAAACCCGGTTTTTGGGTTCGACCTCGATAAGTCCATTTCCAATATTGGGAAGAATTTCAATACCCCGTTCCTTCTTAAGTCCGCGCAGGCGGACTTCGTTCGTGTAGAAGCGGTTTCAACCGCCGAGTTTCAACCGCCGAATCACAACAATTTAACCAACAACGGCAAATGATCCGAACCAATATCCGAACCAATTACACGTTCGACAGTCCTTATCGATCGACTGTGCAAACAATGGTCGATCGGAATCCTCAACAATCCAGGCAAATTAGCAGGCCAAGTTGTTTGCAAACCAAAACCTAATTGAGAATTGACTAAATTACTGTCTTTCGCAAACTGACGAAATCGATTCGACCAAGAAGTGCAATTCAAATCCCCGATCGCAATTACTTCTCTTTTCTGTTCTTGCTGCTGTTTAATACTCCATTTGGCAATCTCATCGAATTCTGCTGTTTGATATTCTGAAGCGCTTTTGCTATTAGTAGGACGAACTGTTGATGTACTGAGAATCGCTATTTCTTGGTTGTGCTTGCGGACAATAACTTCGAGCATGGGTCTGGGTGAATAGCTCGGCATATATAAGATTTGATGTTCGATAATTTCCACGGACTGCTGCTCGGATGTGGGTAATAACATTGCTATGCCTAATGAATTTTCTAACGGCACAGCTACATATATTTGATAGTTTTTGATTCCTGACTTTAATTTATTTAACCATGCAGAAGTAACTTCTTGTAAAAAGATAATATCTGCTTTCTGAGCGTTCAGATATTCGATCGCGCGATCTAATTCAACATTATTGCGATCTAAGTTGGCATGAAGGATAGTTAAAGTAGGACTGTTTGGTGGGTTGGGGAGAAATTGAGGCACAAACAGCGGGGCGATCGTTACTAAATTCAGCGCTAAGGGGACGCCCCAAATAAAACTCCATTTGGGACCGAAGATGATGCCGATCGCGAGAGCGATCGCCAAGATAGAACTATATTGAAGGCGGAGGTGATCGAGAGTTTCAAACCTCCACCATAGATTGCCTGCAAAGCCCAAAATTGTTGCTATCCCTACCAAAATTGCCAGTACAATGAGTAGCAATTTTACGATCGACATCGCCAAAATTACAACTTTTGGGAAATTCGGGATTATTTGCTCAAACATCGATCGATTATCCTTTCAGAGTGTCAGAGACGATCGTACTTTAACAATCGATCGATCGCACCTATATTTTTTCGCTCGAATGCTTTGACTGCCAAAAGATGTAAAGAAAATTTAAGATCGGCACCATTTTGATGAATTTTTGCTAGGGTAAAGCCAGCCATAACAAAGCTAAAATATTGCCACATCTCTGGAATAACAAAAATATAGCAAACCAATAATAGCATCGCTCGATAATTGTATCGTGAAACATAACTTATCAATTTTGGCTGTAGGGGCGATCGCCATTTTCGGATTGCCCAGTTGCTCGACAAACACCATCACTTCTCAAATAACAACTACTTCGCCCGCAGTAGTGCCAACCTCAGCATCTCTCAACATAGCTAGTTCAACCAGTACAGTTGCTCTAATTCAGCTCCTGGCAACCGATTATGAATCTACTACCAAAAACACTAAAATTAACCTATTAGAACCGGGGCAATCTGAAACCGCGATCGCAGGAGTTAAGCAACAAATTATCAATATTGCTGTAATTTCTAAAACATTAAAGCCCGAAGAAAATGATGGCTCTTTGGAATTTCGCGAACTCGCTAAAGACGCTCTTCTAGTGGCTGTTCACCCCAGCGTTACAGGAATTAAAAACCTGACAACTGAAGAGCTCAAAGCCATTTACAGCGGCACCTTGACCAACTGGAAAGAACTGGGCGGACCGGATGCTAAGATTTTAGTGTTCGATCGACCGGAAGATGAATCTGCCAAACGCCTCCTCCGCAAACATTATCTCGGCAAAGATTTGC
>JBOFTL010000093.1:0-4997 GCA_051652045.1 Microcoleus sp.
AATCATTTATGCAATAAGTTAATATTGTTACCCGATCGGGTAAAATCGCTCGAATGCAATGCCGATTACTCGAACGCGAGATCGTTGGTATTTTTGAAAATCGATCGAATTGCATGACTCATTTAGACTTGCTATATAGAACTATTATTTTTTTGAATCTGTGGAACACTTTTAAATTGTGAACTTAAAAACGATCGCGCTTCGATCCCAGCGCGATAAGATTATGTTAGGCTAATTATAGCAACCGCGCCCGACGGCCCAAGACATTAGCGTCAAAAAAATTATGCAGTGTCAATTGTGCGATCGAGAACTGGCAGAATTAACTGCCCATCACTTGATACCCAGACAAAACACCAAGCGAAAAAACGCAGATCCCAGCCCGACGATCGAGATTTGTTCGGCTTGTCACCGCCAGATTCATTCTCTGTTTGACAACAAACATCTAGCCATCGAACTTAACTCTCTTGACAAGCTGAAAAACGACCCTCAACTGCAAAGATTTGTCTCTTGGGTGAAAAAGCAAAAGCCCGACAAACGCATTCAGGTACGGGGTAAAAAAGCTTGAATTTGTCAGCTTAACTAAATGTCGCAAATCATCAATAATCAATTGTTAAATGCGGGCGATCGGCTTTTTTAACAGTCCCTTCTCTTTTTTTTGTAAAGCATCTCCTCTATCGGTTTTCCTTCTTGCAAGTGTTGCTCGATCGCCACTGCAACTTCCTCGGCGCAAACGCGGCTGTACCAAACCTTTTCTGGTAGCACCAACACCATCGGCCCGCTGCCGCAGTGTCCCAAACAACCGCTAGCAATAATTTCAATTTCTGCATCCGCCAACCTCTGAAAAGCTGCCAATACCTTTGCTGCACCTTGCCGGCGGCAAGTGCGGTTTTGACAGACAAGAACTCGCTTGGAAGATTGTGAATTTTCCACTTTTTTTACTTGCCAATCTAGTAAGTAGATGCTATATTGTTATCATGGGGGTAGGTATGAGCATATAATACCAAATCCGGGTTGACCACCTTCGTTATTGTCATTGCGAGCGCAGCGAAGCAATCACAAGGTTTCTGGTGACAAACGAAGGATTTATAAAAGGGATGGATCGCCCGGATTTGGTATAACATCTATTTTTGAGCAGCTATTTTTAACAATCCAATTTTTTAATTATGCTGGAACTGACGAGCAGCTAGAAACCTGTTTTTGACGACAATACTTGCGTACTAGATGGTGTGGGGTCGATCGAGCGCAATAAGATTGGTTCGTAGTGTGGACTTCAGTCCGCTCTATATTGCGGACTGAAGTCCGCACTACAAACTATCTGGAGACAAATTTTTAGTTGCCAACCACGCGCGATCGAACAACCGCGATTGATACCGAGCACCGCCGTCGCACAGCACAGTTACAATAGTATGGCCCGGCCCCATTTGCTTCGCCAAAGCCACCGCCGCCCCTACATTAATTCCCACGGAACCGCCCATAAACAACCCATCTTTTCTCAACAGTTGGTAAACTACCCGCACCGCTTCAGCATCATCAATTTGCAAGGCATCATCTACGGGGGCATTTTCCATATTTCCCGTCACCCGACTGGTACCGATACCTTCAGTAATCGAACTACCTTCAGTCTTAATTTCTCCTGTTTTGAAATAACTGTAAAGCCCGCTACCCATCGGATCTGCCAGCACAGTTTTAATTGCGGGATTTTTCGATTTCAAAAACATTGCTACTCCCGCAAAAGTACCTCCAGTACCCGTTGCTGCTACCCAAGCATCAATTTTGCCATCGGTTTGCTGCCAAATTTCCGGCCCGGTTGTCTCATAATGAGCCCGACGGTTTGCTAAATTATCAAACTGATTTGCCCAAACTGCGTTTTCCATTTCAGCAGCCAATCTTCCCGACAGTTTAACATAATTATTCGGGTCTTTGTAAGGAACGGCTGGAACAGTTCGCACTTCGGCACCCAAGGTTTTCAAAGCATCGATTTTTTCTTGGGATTGAGTGTCGGGAATTACGATTAAACACTTATAACCTTTGGCGTTGCAAATATGTGCCAAGCCGATGCCAGTATTGCCGGCAGTACCTTCAACAACTGTACCTCTGGGTTTGAGTAAACCTGTTTCTTCTGCTTCTTTGATGATGTATAAAGCGGCCCGATCTTTAACGGAACCTCCGGGATTGAGAAACTCAGCTTTACCGAGAATTTCGCAACCGGTTTCATCGCTGAAACTGTTTAAGCGAATTAGGGGAGTATTGCCGATCGTACCTACAAATCCATTTTTGATATCCATGCTGAATTCACCTAAATAGTTTTGTTTATTTTAAAATTTTAGCTCTTGCAGGTTACTCGAACTGAAACTTTTTGACTGATTTTTTTACTAATTATCGTTATGATGTTTCTGCTGCCATATTTGACCTTCCTCGCTGTTGAGCCATTCTCTGCCTTCGTCTGTCATCAACCAAATTGGATCGCGGGTTTTGCGTCGCAGCCACAGATCTAGGTTGTCGATCGGCATCCCACCAACTATACTAAATATGGGAAATAACAATAATCCAAAAAAAAACGCCAAACTTTTCCAAAAATTGTTGCAGAATCAAAGCGCAAATTCCTGAAAGAGTAATCCCAAAGATCGAATAACAAATCTGGCGAATTGGTTTGGGAATCAGCATGACTTGAATCCTACCAAATTTTACTCATATTCAACACAAATATCTCCAAAATAGAAGGCTGTCAACTTTCGCCGGACGGTCAAAAATTGCTATGTAAAACCTGAAAGATAGATGCCAACTTTACGGTTGTTGCGATCGATTTGCCCAATACACTTGTTCGTGTCAACCCGATCGATTGTTCCGATACTCCAATACTTAAAGTTTACCAAACCCTGCTCATGTTCAGCACAAATCCAGGCAAAATCGGATCGCTGCTAACTGTTGCCGGATTCTCCGATTGTTTGTTCTGGCTATCACCTAAATTAAGGACTGAAGTCCTTACTACGAACCTGGATCAGGACTGAAGTCCTTACTACGAAACGGTTCGTAGTGAGGACTGAAGTCCTCACTACGAACAGAGTGGTAGGTTAAACCTATTTATTCGGCTGGGGAGTCATCCGCAAATAAGGCTTAACTGGCGTATAACCTTTCGGGAATTTCTCCTCTAACTCTTTCGGATCGGTAATCGAAGGGACGATTACACAATCATCGCCATCTTTCCAATTTACCGGAGTAGCAACGCTGTATTTATCCGTAAGTTGCAGCGAATCAATTACCCGCAAAATTTCATCAAAATTGCGACCGGTACTCGCCGGATAAGTAATGCTCAAACGCAATTTCTTTTCCGGATCTATGACAAACACCGTGCGGATTGTCAAGTTATTCAACGAATTGGGATGGATCATGTCGTAAAGGTCAGAAACCTTACGATCGCCATCTGCTAAAATCGGATAATTGAGAGTGACTTTTTGAGTTTCCTCAATATCTTTAATCCAACCCATGTGAGAATCCACATCATCAACGCTTAGAGCAATAGTTTTAACGCCCCGCTTGTCAAATTCAGACTTAAGGCGGGCCACTGCACCGAGTTCTGTGGTACATACTGGAGTATAGTCTTTGGGATGGGAAAATAACACGACCCAGCTATCTCCAGCCCAGTCATAGAAACTGATTTCCCCTTCAGACGAAGCTTGGGTAAAGTTGGGTACTGTATCGCCTAATCGCAGAGCCATAATAGGTTTCCTCTAATCTTATTTAACGACAGGTGTCCATCATCTCACAGTTATCCGGTTTCTCGATCGAGCTTTAAAAGATTTTAAACTTTGCGGCCGATCGCTCGTCAATTCGATTATTCTTGTAATTTATATGTTAGAGCTGCTTCACCTGTTCCCAAACCTTGATTTTTGTTGCTATGCTTTACAATTCGATCGAGGCAATACAGCCTGTTTTAGTACCCCTGTGTTTTGTCTGTGCTTGGGGTTTAATGTTTCTGATATTTTCGAGTATCAGCGGTAGTGTTGCGGCTTCGGTGCGCCGAGCTCAGCAAATGCACAAAATTCCTTGTGCTAACTGCGTATTTTTTACAGGCGACTACCACCTAAAGTGTCCGGTTCATCCTAAAATAGCTTTATCTGAAGATGCGATCGACTGTCCTGATTTTCGATCGCATTCCAAAACTTACGGTTAGATCTGCTATCGCTTTCGATCGGTTATTCCTTGACACATTTCTTAACACCTCTCCCGATCGCGATTACACTTAAATTGCATTTAAGAGATTTTATCGAGTAGAACAAGAATGCTAGTTCAAAAGTTAAATGCCTGCGCAGAATTCATTGCCGGTGACGGTACTCAACTGCGAGAATTGTTGCATCCAGACAAGCAAGCGGTAGATTTGCGTTACAGTTTAGCCCATGCAACTTTACCCGCCGGACAAACTTCAACGTTGCACTCCCTAACAACTTCTGAAGTTTACTATATTATCAGTGGCACGGGAGAAATGCACATCGACGGCGAAAGTCAATTTGTCGAAGCCGGAGATGCTGTTTATATTCCGCCAAATGCCAAACAATTTATCCGCAACTGCGGCACGGAACCGCTAGTATTTATTTGTATGGTCGATCCTTCGTGGCGAAAGGAAGACGAAACAATATATTAGAGTTGAGAGTTGAGAGTTGAAAGTTGAGAGTTGAGAGTGAAGTTTTTGAGATGGGTATTTTTCGGATTTTCTTGTTGTCTCTTCTCATTTTCTCGTTATCTGATGTCCGGCAAATCACCCGCAATCAAACAACCTGAAATTATTGCTACTAAAGGATCTTAATTATGGGCGATCGCTAGGACACGATCAAGTGTCCTCTCGATTGGCAAAATATTAAATAATCCCCAATGACAACAACAGCACCCTAGCCTTATTTGCCGAGCGATTTCCTCTTGTTAAAACTTCGATGCGGAGTTGCAATCACTTATCTGATTTATCTTACCAGACTTCCTTGCATTGCTCCCCTCTAATTATCTGA
>JBOFTL010000094.1:0-3193 GCA_051652045.1 Microcoleus sp.
TTCGGATCCTCATCCACCCGTCCCCTGCTAAAATCTACAATTATTTAGATTGCTTACGGGTGGAATCACAGTCTCACGCGACTCTCATCCCACACTAACCGAGGCGGTATAGTGTGGGGATTCCCGTCTGTTTAGCTAAAATCTAAAACCTAACACCTCAAACCTAACACCTTCAACCTACAACCTAAAACCTATGACAGCTAACGGCTCGAAGAGCTTTCGGGAGGCTCAGTTTCCGGCGGTTCGGGAGCTGTAGTTTCAGCGGGTTCGGGATTGAGAGCCTGCTGCCAAATTTGGATTTGCGATCGCGCTTCATCAAAAGCTCGCGTACCTGCTGGAATTTTCTTCAAAGTTGCGATCGCCCCTGCCAGATCCGAGGATGATTGTTCCATGCCAATCTCCAAAATCCGCTCGCTCCACTCATTAATCGCCTCGGTTGCTTGCCACCGCAACGAACTCGACTCCGGCACCTGACTTGCCAGCAAAATAGCCGTTTGCAAAGCATCAGCAGTACCCGGTACCGCAGCCTGACGGGCATTCTGCAAGCCTTGCTCTCCCTGAGACTGTACCTCCCAATTGCGGGCGAGCGATCGAGCTTCTTCATACAAGATACGTCCCGGACGAATCCGCCCGACCATTTCGATCGCCGCTGCCAAATCACCTTTCGCCGCTAACTGCTGAGCTCTGTCCAAGAAGGGCTGATCTTGTAACTTTTGCCTGCGATCGATCCAAGCTTGAATTTTGCTTTGAGCTTCCCCATAGAGAGCTCTACCTTGACCGATTCTCCGGGCTTGAGCCACGGCTTCCTCCAGAGAATTCGGATCGCCAGAATTTGCCAAATCGTTGGCTCTTTCCAAAAACGGACTGTCTTCGAGCAGTTCGACTTGACGGCTCAAACGACCGATTTGCGATCGAGCTTCTGTTCCCTTGGGATTTGATTCTGGGACTGTTTGCAATTGGGCGATGGCCGCTTTCAAATCTTTAACCCCACCGGGTGCGGCCAGCCTGCTTGCCAACTCCAAAACTTTCACGCCAGAAATTTCCTGCTGCCAGCGATCGATCGAATCTTGAGCTTGTTTGTAGAGAGGGCGGCCCGCATTCAATTGTTCGGCCAGGGCCACAGCTTTTGTCAAACCATCGGTCGTGCCAGCCGTTGCGTAACCAGTAGCGTTTGCTAGAGTTCTGAAATCCTTAACCTGTTCTTTTAAACTAGGAACATCGGGAATCCTGCTAATGACTGCAAGTGACTGCTGCCAATCGCCCTCCTGCAATCGCTTTTGGGCGATTTCTAAAATTTTCTTGCTAAATTCCGCGATCGTCTTATTAGCTGCTTGATATAAATAACTGTTGGGACCTACACCCTGAGCCAGCTTAATTGCCGTCACCAGATTTTCCAGCCCGCCCTCGGCTGCAGTATTTCGGGCTTTAATCAGCTTGTTGCCCTCTGTCTTGGTTGCTTGAATCACCCGAGTCAGTTCTTCATATTTGGTCGATTCCCAGAAAGTATTCCCGGAGTCCAGCAACAAAGTAGCTTGGCGGAAAGCCAGAGCCCATTCTTCCTTGCGCAAATGTGCTTCTGCACTCCCGTAAATCTTTTCCGCATCACTCCAAATCTTCTGCCACTTTTCAATTTGCTGTTCCACCGATTCGTAAGCGGGAACATCCCTCGGAACTTTGCGAGCGATTTCGATCGCCTCTTGCAACTTTCCTTCATTAAAACTAGCATTGCCCAACCTGAGAATATCCTGGGACCAGCGATCGATCTGACCGTTAATTCTCGATCGCAGCGGGTGATCTTTGGGCAAAGCATTAACCAGTTCGATCGCTTTTAACAAATCGTCCACCGTCCGCCTGCTAGCAGCCTGTTCCGCGCAGAAAAAGCGATCCGAAGCCGAAGCAGTCGGCCAAAAAATCTTCGAGCAATTCGACTGCGATGTCAGCGTGAGCAAAGATCCAACTGCCACAAACCCCATACCCACCGATGCCGTCAAACTCACCGCCAGCCAAAACTGCCAAGTTTTTGAGCAACGCACCCACCAAGGAGTTTCCTCTTCAGGTGGCAGATTGTCTTCCGACATTTCCGAATTATCTACAGGAAATCCCGGCAGTTTCCCCATAGAAATCAAATCACGCAGCTCTTTGAGTCGCTGAGCGCGGTTTTTCCGTGGAGGGACCCGCACCAGGGATGAGGCATCTTTTGCGGGCTCCGATGATTCGGGTGCCGACCAACGGCCAGTTGTTTTGCGATCTTGTTGATTCATAAATCTCCACTCACCACCAACCGCGACCGACCAGTCTTAAGGGATGTTAAAACTGCAATGCCGCGATCGACTGCTCTAGAACATATCAATAACTTTGATGTGCTGGCGTTGTCAAATTGACTTCTGTGCAAGGGTGCTGAGGGTCGAGCGGCCACCATCAAACATCTAACTTATCAGAAAATTGGGTGGAAAGCCCTGTCCTTACAAGATGGCTTTAGGAAAGTATCTTAAAATATGGGGCCTGGAAACAGCCTACCGCTCCGAATATCTCTCACAACTTAGCAAGAAAATCGCTGGCGACGTGCGACCGCTGCGTTCGCGCATCTGTAACAAAGCCCTGGCAGCCCCTCAAGCATAGTACGAAAGTGACATCTCCTACACCAACCGCTTCTAAAAACCTAGACAAACCTACCCACAGGTAAATTTTGCCATGTATAAGTCAGCCTTACCGATATGGTGTAGGCTTTACGCAGTCCTTTTAATAATAGGCATAATTTCCTTTAAGGTAATTTCATCAATATTTCCTTCAATTACTATCTTCGCTTTACGGCGTTTTATCCTGCGAAAAATGTCCGCTCCCAGTCGCTTCAAATTAATAGCGGCATTAATATCTCGATCGACTAGAAGTAATAGCTTTTCGTCCCAATATTATCGCGAGTCAAGCTGATGCTACATTCACAGCAAAATCCCCAATCTCTGGCAACCAAAATCACTCTGTTGTTAGCCAGCAGTCTCACTGTAATGGCGGGTGCGACAGTTTCTCCCGCACTGCCGGCGATAAAACAACATTTTGCCAGCGCGATCGCCGATGTCGATACTCTCACTATTTTAGTTAAACAGACGGGAATCCCCACACTATACCGCCTCGGTTAGTGTGGGATGAGAGTCGCGTGAGGCTCCGATTCCACCCGTAAGCAATCTAATAATTGTAG
>JBOFTL010000095.1:0-3933 GCA_051652045.1 Microcoleus sp.
TAGCGGACTGTTACTCGATCGGCATCTGCATCTATAGTATCTAACACGGGATTTGCCCAAGCTTGCAAGTCTTCGTGCAAGTGTCCGTGGTACATATCCATCAGGTTTTCAATCAAAAATGAGTAGTGTGCCTGACAGTTGATGACTGAAACTGTGGAAATATAATTGAGATGTTCCCACTCAAATAAATCTAGTAAATCTATTGTTTCCGCTTGGGTTGCGTCGCCGGGAAACAGCCAGATAAAACCGTTTTTTTCCTTGACTGGATAGGATTGAATTTGGCAGTTAGGTAACTTTTGATTTGCTGCTAAATAATCGACTTCGGCACATTCTCCCGTGACATTGAAGCGCCATCCGTGGTAAGCACATTCAATTAAATCGCCTTTAACTTTGCCGTGGCTGAGTTTAACTTGACGGTGCGGGCATCGATCTTCTAAAGCGTTGATTTTCCCCGCACTGTCGCGAAAAAGTACGATCGCCCGCTTCCAGATTGTGACAGCTAGCGGTTGATTTTGTACCTCGGTACTGCGGGCGACTGCATACCAGCGATCGAAATTAATTCCCAACTCTCGGAAGTGTGTTTTTTGTTCGCCTGCAGTTTCCGATTTGATGCCGTTGCTTTGCATTACAAGTTTTCCCAAATTACGCCCATAAAACAATCTAATTTGACAAAATAACAGCCGGGAAAATAACGACCGTAGATTTTCTTAAACCTTCCTTCTGACAAATATCTGTCGGAGGATAAGTGTTTCAACCAGCTTGGAGATGTCCTAAATTTGAACAGTCTGGAAGCATTGCGAAATCCGTATTTAGCACAGTCTGCTGCAAACTCCCGACTTGCACCTGCTACGTAAGCAATTGGGTTGGGTGTTTCAACTTCCGATACATTATCTAAAAAGACGACTTTCCCGTGGGGGTTTAATAATTTTTTAATTGATTGGAGGGTGCTGGGCAGGTGTGTGAGGTGGTGAAAAGTTGAGGAACTAACGATTAAATCGAATTTGCGATCGAACTCTAAGCAACCGACATCCATTTGGATGTATTCGATATTGGGTACGGCGCGCTTGTGGCGGGCTATTTCTAACATTTTTTCTGAAATATCTATTGCAAACACTCGATCGTAATATTTGGCTAATTCACTAGCAAGAATTCCCGAACCGCAACCGATGTCTAGTGCTGCATCTTTACTGCTAGATAGATGTTTTATAAAAAAATCGTTTTTGTTTTGTAAAGTGGCAGCAAAATCGTATTCTGTTGCAAAAGCATCAAATGCTACATATTTTCTAATATTTTTCCGGTTGGTTTTGAGCATGGGTTTGTACCAAATATTAAGGGTTATTAGCCCCCACCTGAGTCAGGCGGATAGTGTTTCTGGTGGCTTGTTTCAATCCCCCTATTTTTCACCGGACAGACTGACGGTGGATAGATAAGTGTTGTCAACAGTCAATTGTCAACTGTTATCAACCCTCGCTGTCATCTGTCAACCTGTATGCGATCGATCCTCAACGATCGACTCTTAATTATCAACTTTCAATTATCAACTCTCAACTGTCAACTGTCAACTGTCAACTGTTACAGACATTACCAAAGGCATAGGGAAATATGCCAACACCCGATCGATGATGATATTTTAATGCGAAATTTAATTGGTAATTGTAGTGAAAACTGGAGTCCTGAGATTTGACTGCAGGCGTTCAGTCCTCACTACGAACCTGAAATGAACCTTAGATTTTCAACACTCCTTCGGGATTTACCGTTAAGAGCGATCGCCTCTGCAAACCCTCGCGATGTAAAATAGCATTAGCTGCTAATAAACCGCTGCTCACGGCTCTTTCCATTAAACCGCAAGGAAATGGCATTTTTACCCAATCTCCGGCAAATAAAAGATTGGGAATTCCGCAGCAAGTTTCCGGTCTTTCTGCATAACTACCTGGTGGATAACCGGAGAAATTCTTTTGATTTACCAGTTCCCGATGCAGGATATTTGCTGTTTTTAATTCCGGTACTATTTCGTACAATTCTTGCTCGAAAGTTGCGAGTAAAATTTCCTGGTTGGGAAATTCCTTCTCTTTATAACAGTAAGCGTGCAATTCTACTACACTACCGCCTGTTTTCTGATGCCACTCGATGAATCGATCCTGAATTCGGTGGTAAAGCGTGATGCTGTCAGTCAGTTTGTAGCCGGAAAGTGAAGTAAAATTGCTGTGTTCCCACGGAAAGTCTCGATCGAACCAAAAACGCCCCACTGCAAACGGATCGGCTATTTTTAAATTCTCAATTCGGCTCTGCACTTGCGGGTTCACGCTGCCACTTGCCAAACTAAATAAATGCTGAACCCCTGGTACGTCGGTAGCAAAAACATAATAATCTGCCTGCAATGTTTCTACCAACTTTTGCGACTGCGATTTGCTAATCGCTGCTGCTAACTGCACTCGATCTTCTTGTTTGGCAACTACCTTAAATCTGGGCAAGTCTCGTCGGGCAGGTCCGCTAACGACTCGACCTTCGGCATCAAAAACAGCTCCGTGACAGGGACAGTGAAATTGACCGTCCTGTTGTCGCTGAACTGTGCAGCCTTGGTGCGTGCAAGTCAGGGAAATTGCCTCTTTGCCGGAGGGTGCGGTTGCAAATACGTTATCTCCAGCACCGAAATATTCGGTAGAGTTGCTGTCAGTTAAAATTGTATTCTTCTGCACCCAAAAAGGCGCATCACCGATCGCATCTCCCGACTGGTAACTGAGAGAATCGATCTGACCGTTTTCCCAGTGAATGCCGCTGACTGCGACATCTGTCAATACTTTACCGCCTTTGCTTTCAATGGCTCTGGCAATGGGCTGCACCAGGCTCGTACCCATATCTTGCCGCGTACCGTTGAACGCCAAACCTTCGGGATTGCCGAAAAAATAAAAGTGGAAAAATTGCATTAATTCTCCCACGCTTAATTCATCGGGGGCATTGAGACTGGATTTGGCAAAAGGTAAAAAATACAAGTCGTAAAGACCTCGCGGAAATTCATCTTTTACCCAGTCGGCAACTGATATATTGTCGAGTCGATCGAAACTTTTTTGAGTTTGAAAACCGCCGATTTCTCGAAATACTTGCCAGTGAGCGGGTTTCGTGAGGTTGATTCCCCATTTCGTCCAGTTGGGAGAAGCTATTCCCAGGTCAACTACATTCCAGGGAAAAGCGGAATGGTTGGGACGAAAAACTTCGGGTTTGTACTTGCCATCTCGAAACACCACAGCATAGGATTCTAAAGATATAAAGTTATCGGTAATTGCTAGTTCTTCAACTACGCTTTTGAGGTTGTAGTATTGCGGGAAAAAACCGTGGAAACCGTGTTCCATCATAAAGGTTTCTTCCCCTACTCGAATCGGCCAACTAGCAATTTTGCCGCCGAGTTGAGGCGATTTTTCCAACAGCGTTACGGCAAAACCCCGCTGGGACAGTTCGTAGGCACAAGCGAGCCCGGCCAAGCCGCCCCCTACAACTGCAACGGTTTTGCGAGTATTCAGCAGCTTTGGCAAGTCGAGTGTGTCTTGCCCGAAAATGCTGGGCTGCGGTTTGGAAAATCGAGAGTAGCCCAGCAGCCCGCCAGTGACACCTACTCCGAGGAATTTGAGGGCTGTGCGTCGAGAAACTGGTTGGGATAGCGGTGAATTGGTTGATTGACTCATCAGCGGTAAGCGGTAACGGGCTTGAAACACAAATACGCCATAAGGCATATATCATAGAATGAAATCACGATATGTGAAGAAATGCTAAGATACATCGCCCGATCGGATCGAGATCGCACGGAATCAAGCGAGAGCGCGCCCGATCGAGCATTCCCGAAGGCAAAACAACCGATTTCTGGGAAAAATCGTCCATCGATCTGAACCTGTGAGATATTGACGCAGAAATTAGGTTGCCAGATTCCAAGTGTGTCCGAGA
>JBOFTL010000096.1:0-7244 GCA_051652045.1 Microcoleus sp.
AGATAATTTACCTGAAACTTCAAGCTATGAAAAGTTTACATTTAACTTTGATTTTATCTGCAATCTCGATCGGCTCGATCGCCCTTAATCCTTTGCTGGGCGCAACCGCAAGTTCACTGGCTCAAAACTCAGGAATTGACCCGCCATTTTGCTATATGCAAACTCCCGACGGCCGCACGGTGGATCTGGGCAAGTTGTGCGAGAAACAGCCTGCAACAAATTCACAAAATTGTGTGGCGGGCAACAGTATTTCTGCAAAAGTGTCGATAGCTAGTGCAAATTATGACGGCAATTTTTTGAGCGGTCAAGTAATCAATCAAGGTTGCAAAGTTATCAGGAATGTTAGAGTAAATTACGAAGTTTTAGACGAGACTGGCAATTTAATTGACAGCGGATTTATTGATGCTGAACCGACGGCTGTGGTTCCGGGACAATCTGCAAAATTTCGGGGGCCTGTCGTGGCGGGGGCCAAGGTGCGGGCAACTCATGCAGATGGTAAAGAATGAAGAAGGAAGAGGGCAGAAAGGCAACGGATGTTGCAGCGGATGTAGGGGATGAATTATTGAGTGTGCGTCAGGGTTGATATCAAATCGGTTAGATATTGTGAGGAATACCGCATCAGGAAGAGGTAAGAATTCGGAGGGAATAAAAGCATAATATAGAGATATTTGGCGGCGATGTTTTTAGCAATCTTTGCTGTAAGTTAGATAAGGATGATTTACTTGTTTTACCGATCGCTGCTATTATATTTGGGCTCTGATATGTGTAAAAACCCTACTAGGAGAGGCAAAATATTTTGAAAACTCGATCGACTTACTGGCAGCTATTGCCCTACATCCGCCCTCAGTGGCAAACTATTGCAAAAGCCTTTGCGTGCACGCTAGCATTTACTGTATTTTGGCCGATTATTGCGAAATTGATCGGCGAAATGGCAAATTTTATCGGCAAAGGAGATTTAAAGTCGATCGTCCAACTTGCTGGTGTTGGTGCGATAATATTTTTGGTCCGCGGTGCCGTTCAGTACGGTCAAAATACGCTGATGGCAAAGGCTGCTTTAACTATCGCTTTGGAACTCCGCAAGCAAGTTTACGCGCACTTACAAAGCTTGAATCTCGGTTATTTTGAAACTGCAAAAACCGGAGATTTATCCTACCGCCTGACTGAAGATGTCGATCGCATCGGCGAAGTTATTAATAAGTTATTTCATCAATTTATCCCTTGCATTTTACAGTTAATTGTGGTACTGGGATACATGATTTATCTCAACTGGCAGTTAACTTTGGCGGCATTGGTAATTGCGCCGCTGATGGCATTGTTAATTAGCTGGTTTGGCGAAAAACTGCTGGCTTCTTCCCGCCAAAGTCAGGATCGGATTTCGGATTTGTCGGCTTTGCTGACGGAAGTATTTAGCGGCATTCGGTTAATTAAAGCTTTTGTAGCTGAAGATTATGAAATTGCGCGTTTTGCGCGGGAATCGGAACACAACCGCCGCGCTAAATATGTTGCCGAACAGATTAAATCACTGCAATATTTTATAGTTGGTTTTCTGGAAGCGATGAGCGTGATTTTGCTGTTTTTCTTGGGAGGTTGGCAAATTTCTCAAGGAAATTTGACGGGTAAGGATTTTATAAGTTACGTAGCTGGGGTGGCGCTGTTAATCGATCCGATCGCGATTACTACTGCCAATTATAGCGATTTTAAGCAGGGGGAAGCGTCGAACGATCGCATTTTTGAGTTATTGGCAATTCAGCCTGCTGTAGTCGAAAAACCGGGGGCGATCGAATTTTCTAACGTTACTGGAAAAGTGGAATATCGCAACGTTAATTTTGCCTATTCACCGGAAAATCCGGTATTGCAAAATCTGAGTTTGCTGGCACTTCCGGGAGAAACAATTGCCCTCGTCGGTGCATCGGGTGCGGGGAAAACCACCTTAGTAAATTTGCTGCCGAGATTTTACGATCCGCAAGCGGGACAGATTTTAATTGATGGAATTGACGTGCAAGATGTGACGTTAAATAGTTTGCGCCGGCAAATCGGTATTGTACCGCAAGAAAGTGTTTTATTTTCAGGGACGATCGCGCAAAATATTGCATTCGGACAATCGTATTACGAACAGAAAGACGTGCAAAAAGCTGCGGAAATTGCGAATGCCGATCGATTCATCAATGAGTTTCCCGACGGCTATCATACCTGGGTGGGAGAAAGGGGAGTAAACTTATCGGGCGGACAGAAACAAAGAATTGCGATCGCCCGTGCTGTTTTGCTCAATCCTAGAATTTTGATTCTCGATGAAGCTACTTCAGCGCTAGATTCGGAATCGGAATCTTTGGTGCAGGAAGCATTAGAAAGATTGATGCAAGACCGTACTGTTTTCATTATAGCGCACCGCTTGGCTACTGTGCGGAAATCTGACAGAATTTTGGTAGTAGAAAAAGGAAGAATTATGGAATCGGGAAGCCATGAAGAGTTACTAGAAAAGGGCGATCGATACGCCCGCTACTACGCCCAACAATTCAGTTAGCAGTAAGGTGCGCAGTGCGCACCCTACAATAGAGCTACGCCCAACAATTCAGTTAGCAGTAAGGTGCGCAGTGCGCACCCTACAATAGAGCTATCGTGTAGCAATAAGGTGCGCAGTGCAAGACCTACAATAGAGCTATCGTGTAGCGGTAAGGTGCGCACTGCACACTCTAAAATATAGCGTTTGGGTAAGTTATGTCAGTTTTTAGATTGGTATGATGAGGACTGAATTTTTCACTACAAACTTAGCAAATAATTTCAAATTTGACAACATTTAATTCCCAAAAAAGCACTCCAAAAATGGTGTAATATCCGCTCTGCGATCGGTTGCTAGAGCCGAAAAATCTAAGTTAAAATATAGATAACTTACAAATAAAACTAGCTATCTATGAAAATACAATCTTCCGTCTTAGTTCACCTCGGATTTGGCAAATACGTGCGGTCCGATCGAGTAACAGCAGTAATCCCAATTGAAGAAGAACGCGGCCCCGGAAGGCGCACTTTCGTACACCTAGATGGTGAAAGAGATCCGATCGTGGCTTCGCGGGCTGAAGATACAATTATCCGCGATTTAGTGCAGGAACCGCGCGAAATTACTCAAGCCAGACAACAACAAGAAATCCTCCAAGATTTGTTAGCCGATTTGAGCAATGTGAACGTCACAGTGCGCCGGATCAGCCGCGATGAAGGCGGCCTGGATCTCGAACGTTTGGAACGTCGCATCAGGCAAATTTTAGAGGCATAAATAGTTGAGAGTTGAGAGTTGAGAGTTGACAGTTGTAGGGTGTGTCGCTAATTCCTTCTTCCCCCTGATTATATAGCGATCGCAAATCATTTGTGAATTTCTTGCTCCCTCGCCAGCGAGTTCGGAGAGGGCTGGGGTGGGGTTGAAAATTTACGATTCATTTGCGATCGCTATAGTTCACCTAGTCTTTGCTTCAAATCCCGGATAGCAGCGCTGGTATTGCGATCGTAAGCAATTTCGATACAGCGAGCGATCGTGCTAATTAAATCAATTTTTGGAAAATAGAAACTTTCGGTTTGAAGTTGATATTTTGTACCTTGAAGCAGATAAATTAATAGCTGCTGTTTCTTAAATAACCATATTTCAGGCACCCGGTAAGGAAGATAGTCTTGCACATCGGAATAACTGGTGACATCAATTTCAATGACTAAATCCGGTGGCGGATCGTTTTGCCAGTCAATCCGCTTTTTACCGCGCACCGCTTGCCAGTTGTTAATGTAAAAGCAATAGTCTGGTTCAATACCACTTTCTTCTGGCAATGTCATGGTTACAGGGGTAAACGCATCATATTCTCGCCCATCCCAATCTAAGATGGCTTTTACAATGTCAGCAATTAAGTTGGCATCTTTTCCGTGTACGGGTAATGGTGACATCAGCAAAACTTCTCCATTGCGATACTTGAGGCGCGGGATCGAACCATCTCCCCGCCGCGAATACAAACTCTGATACTCTTGCCAAGTCGCAGGCAACCGTACTACAGAACCCGGAGGCAATTGAATTTTTTCAGGTGAGACTAGGGCAAACATAGTTGAGACTCCCTTTAGCAGCGCTAATAGTAATAATAACAAATTTGGTACGATCGATCGCTTCTTTTGGTATCGCTTTCAATCTAATGTATGACTTACGCAAAAAATAGTTTGACACGCTATAGATAATCGTAAGGTGCGCAGTGCGCACCCTACATAGATAATGCGATCGTAAGTCCTGTAAAGCTCAAGGCGATCGATAGTAAGATAATTGAGACTAAAAACGAGTTTCTAAACCGTATTTTTCCGCCGATTCCAGAGAGATATCTGGCAGGTTAAGCAGCATTTCATCCCATTTATTGCAAGTTTGTAAAGCCTCTACAACTATTGGGAGCGGTTCCGATAGAATAGTTTTAAAGTCGGCTTCTTCAGGAAACTGAATTTTGAAGGCTAATTGTTCTTGAGGAGGCATGAATTGAGCGTTAACATCTTTGCGGTTGCCCCTCGCATCAACGCGATACCAACCTATTTCTGGCAAGAAAACGGCATTAAAACCGTGCAAAGAGTAAGGCGCGCCTTTATCATCAATACTCAATCTTTGATAGCAAAAACCTGCGGGAATGTTGTTAGCCCGCAACAAAGCAGCCAATAAGTGACTTTTGGCAAAACAATAACCCGTTCGATACTGAAGCACATCCGATGCGCGACAGGTAATCGGATTCATTTGATAATCGCAACTGTGGCGAATTTCATCTCGCACCCACTCAAAACAAGCTTTGGCGAGATCCCTTAATGTTTCATGTTTTGCTGCTATTTGCTGGGCGAGTTCCACGATCGCGGGATGGTGTCGATCGATAATTTCAGTTGCTGCTAAATATTTTTCCATAGCCATAACCACACAAGAGAATAACATTTGAAACCTCGATCGTGTGCTTCAAAGTCCCTTCTTAAAGAGGATGCGAGGGCGATCGATTTGACATCATGTTGGGTTTATTTTATGATTAATTTCGCGATCGCGCTCTAAATTTTCATGTCAATTGACAGATGAGGGCGATTGCCCACTCAACTAAACTCCACAATATGTTTTAATAAAAAATCGAGTCCAATCTAAACAAACCCAGCCATGACCCCAAAATCCATAGCCGTAATCAACTTCAAAGGCGGTGTGGGAAAAACCACCGTCACTTGGAGTTTGGGAAATATTATCTCCCAAAGCACAGACCTAGAAGTTCTCATGCTAGACTTAGACCCGCAAATGTCGTTAACTGAGGCGATCGGACTTAACGAAAGTACGGGTCATTTAGATGATAAATTCGGCAAGTGGTACGAAAAATCTATCAAGCACCGACTCACTATCTACGACGCCCTGGAAGTCTTCAAAAAAGCCGGAGAAAATTTTAAATTTCCTGTCGGTTTTGAAACAATTTACCAAATTGACGAACAGTTGCACTTCATCCCTTCAGTCGAGGAATTGTATTGGTTGGACTTAGATGGATTTGAAGGCAAAAGCGTTAAAGATTTCGTTCGCAGATTTATCGGCAAAGTTGCCAACTCCCCCAATCTTCCCAAATACGAATTGTTCCTGTTTGATTGCTCTCCTTCCTTCAGTCTCCTTACCTACAGCGTCCTTTCTTGCTGTGACTTAATTTTGATTCCAGTCAATCCCGATTATTTCGGTACTCGGGGATTGAGTTTAGTTTTAAACTCGCTGCAGAAACGGATCGAACCTTATCCGTTTCCCAAAATAGCCGTGTTTATGAATAAAGCTAAAATTTATGGCGGATTGCTGACTAATGAAGTGCAATTTTACATGAGAGAGGTGAAGCGACTTTGCGAGGAATTGTCTAGAGACAATAACATAGAAGTTAAATTTTTAGAATCGACAATTCGGGAAAGTGTCGGTTTGAAACGAGCGATCAACGAGGGAGAACTGCCGAAAGAATTAGTCAGAGAATTTGAGAAACTGTGGCGCGAGTGTGCGGAGTACCTAAAAAAATGAGCGATCGAGAAATCTTAGCTGATGGTGAAGAAAGCGTGCAGTTAGTTGATGAAATTGGCGAACTCAAAGAAATCTTGCGCGAGGTTTCTAAAAAATTAACTAGGATTGAAGCTAGGGTAAAGCGTGAAGCAATTTCTGCTGCCTCAAAAACTGCGGAATCTCCAAGTGCTGGCGGTAAAAAAACTGTAGATTTATCGGCAGAAGAAGTGTTGCAAGTTTATGAAGAATTGCGTTTAAAAGCTAAAAGTGGCTATGAAGCAGAGGTAAGGCAAAAGTTAGCGGCGATGAGTGCTGCAGATTTGAATTTGATGTGCTGCGAATTGGGAATGCCTCCCAGCAGCAAGAATCCATCCCGCAAAAAAATGTTTGAGTTGATTATTGGTAGAATTAAACAGAGTTTGATGCTGTCGCGACATATCGATCGACACGCACTTTAAATAGTTGAGAGTTGAGAGTTGAGAGTTGATAGTTGATAGTTGATAGTTGATAGTTGTAGTGCGAGCGTCCCCGCTCGCGATCGATTGAGAGTTGATAGTTGATAGCCGATTGTTGTCAATTGTCAATTGTCCATTACCTAATTGACAATAAAATGTGCAATAAACTATGGCGAATAAGCTCGATCGCCCTTTTCTCCCTCACCCTCCTAATTAGCTGTTTTTTCAGCTTCTGGAACCCTCCGAGTTCCACAGCCCAAAAACCTCAATTATTGGCATTTACTGCCCTGCAAAAGCGCGGCAGCGAGGTAAGAAACAGTTTATTCGCGATCGGTGCAGACGGTTCGGGCCGGCGCGAACTCACCCCGAATTTAGAAGTTAGTTACACTTCCGTTTGGTCGCCTAACGGCCAGCGGTTGGCTTTCGTTAGTGGCGACACTGACATCTATACAGTCAACGCCGACGGTTCTCGATTGACTAAACAGTTTGCTGGAGACATTTGCAAAGCAACTAATTTTACAATTGCTTGGTTTGCTAACAGTCAAAAACTGACTTTTGCCCGATCGTGCGACGATTCAACCTTAGAATCTCCCGGCAGTCAATCTCTTTATATCAGCGATACTTCCGGCATTAAAGGAACCAAATTAACTCGCAATCTAGAAGCAGGAGGAATGCCACCAAAAAACGAAATTTCCTCTGAATTTTACCTGTCGCCGGACGGTCAGCAGGTAGCTTTTGTTAAAGATAAAAATATCTACAAAATGAATGCGGACGGTTCGGGAATGACTAAATTAACCAAA
>JBOFTL010000097.1:0-2366 GCA_051652045.1 Microcoleus sp.
TACATACTTATGAACAATACACCAGATCCCTCCCGCATTCTCGAAGTTGGCTTTGGCTTTTGGGCTTCCAAAGTATTGCTAACCGCCGTCGAACTAGAAGTATTTACTAAACTCGGCGATCGCGCTATGACTGGTGAAGAATTAGGAAAGGCGATCGATCTTCATCCGCGCGGCATTTTTGATTTCTTTGATGCTTTGGTTGCGCTTAAATTTTTGGATCGAGAAGGCGATGGCACTGAAGGACTGTATCGCAACACCGAAGCGACTGCCAAGTTTTTAGACAAAAATCAACCGGGCTACATAGGCGGCATTCTAGAAATGTGTAACGATCGCCTTTTTAAATCCTGGAGTGACTTGGGGCCAGCGCTAAAGACGGGAAAACCGCAGAGTGAAATTAAGGACAGCGAAAAGCCGGTGTTTGAGACACTATATGAGGATATCCCGCGACTCGAACAGTTTATCGGAGCAATGAGAGGGATCTCGCGCGGCAACTTTCAGGCTTTCGCAGAAAAATTTGATTTTTCCCCCTACAAAACACTCTGTGATGTCGGCGGCGCTTCGGGATTGCTTTCGGTGCTTGTTGCCACCCGACATCCCCATATGCAGTGCATTAGTTTTGATTTGCCACAGGTAGAACCCATCGCCAAAAAATCGATCGAACAAGCGCAATTAGGCGATCGCATTCAAGTCATCTCCGGCGACTTTTTTACCGATGCACTCCCCAAAGCGGATGTAATTAGCATGAGTACGATTCTGCACGACTGGAATCTAGAGAACAAAAAGCATCTGATCCGTCTAGCCTATGAAGCATTACCTGAAAATGGTGCCTTTGTGGCGATCGAAAATCTGATTGACGATTCTCGCCGGGAAAACGCATTTGGGTTAATGATGTCGCTCAATATGTTGATTGAGATTGGTGATGGGTTTGATTTTACTGGTGCTGATTTTTGGAGTTGGTGTCAGGAAGCCGGATTTAAACGCTATGAAGTTATGCACCTAGCAGGCCCTTGTAGTGCGGCGATCGCTTACAAGTAGTTGATAGTCGATCGATTGATAGTTGTAGTGCGAGCGTCCCCGCTCGCGATCGATTGTCAATCACTTTCAATACTCTTTTAATATTGCGATTCCCATTTCATCCACCGAGAAATCATTATTCGCTGCATCACCATAGTTGGAGAGGATGGCTACTCCCGTTTGTTTTGTCTTATCAAAACCAATAAAGCTGGTATAGCCACCTGTACCACCGTTATGCCAATACAATACTTGACCATTCGGTAGAGTCGAAATATGCCAAGCCAAACCTATACTCAAGGTTTCATTCTCGTCAAAGTAGCGTGCTTGCGATCACTCTAAAATCGCAGCCATCTCGGTATTCGCTGTACTGATATTAGCTTGTAGGAACTTCAACAAATCCTCCGATGTCGATCGAAACGCTCCACAAGGAGCCATCACATCAAAATCCCAGTTAGAAGTCAGCATTCCATCGGCTGAATGACCGGGCGTAAAAGATTGTTGCTGTTGCGGTGTCAGATGAATCGCCGTATCAGTCATACCTAGCGGTTCGCAAATAATTTCTGTCACCAATTTCTCGTAAGGTTGGCAGGTTTTTAGGCTTAACAAATGTCCTAACAATCCCATGCCAAAGTTAGAGTATTCGCTGTGTTGATTTGGTTCGCTCAGTAGCGTAATTTCTGCTAGTGCAGCATACATTTCCTGCGCTGTATAGTCAAGGTAAGGATTGTTGATATCTTTAATTCCTGCAAGGAAACTTTCTGGTAAACGAGGCAGTCCCGATGTATGGGTTGCTAGCTGTTGCAGGGTGATAGATTGGACGGCAGGATTTAACTGGTTGCTGACTTCTTGGGGCAAATAAAGACGAATCCGATCGTCTAGATTGACTGTTTTGTCATTCGCTAATTTAGCCAAAACTATGCCTGTAAATAGTTTAGTCACGGAACCAATTTCGTAAATTGTACCAGCATTAGGAAGAGAATCATCAGTGTCGCTGAATTTGCCAAATCCCTTGATGTAATGATGTCCTTGCTCAACTACTCCGATCGTTAAAGCAACGTTTTCTCGGCTGCTGACATAATCTTTAGTAATGCGATCGACCTTAGACTCAAATTTATCATAAGTCATGACTATTCAATTTATCTAACTTGATAAGTTAAGCTTGTACAAACCAACAGAAGACCCAGATCCCCGACTTCTTTAAGAAATCGGGGATCTAATTTAATTTTGCACCATTGAACGGGCAGGCATAACCGTTGCGTCCGATCGTTCCTTCTTCCCTTGCGGACGATCCCCGCCAAATAACCCTTGCCAATATTCACTGCTCGTGTATCACTTGACTGCCGTCACGATCT
>JBOFTL010000098.1:0-6010 GCA_051652045.1 Microcoleus sp.
CCAGCGATCGAGCCGCTGTTTTTGATTGGTGTCTTGATAGAATCGATACTGATACGTTACCTTCATTGCATTTCGATCTTGACGATGCAAGGTGAGGGTTATTTTATCATACCCACCTAGCAAGTTGATTAACTATTTATTAATTTATTGAATAAAGAGTTGGTTCGGCTCCTCATCCACCCGTCCGCGGCTAAAATCTACAATTATTAGATTGCTTACGGGTGGAATCGGAGCCTCACGCGACTCTCATCCCACACTAACCGAGGCGGTATAGTGTGGGGATTCCCGTCTGTTTAGCTAAATTCTTCATTACGAACCAATTTTATCAGTAGGGTGCGGAGTGCGATCGTCCCCGCGCGATCGAAACAAGTTTGTACTGCTGACTGAAGTCAGCACTTTTATCGGACTAAAGTCCGTACTACAAACTAAGATTGGACTAAAGTCCTTACTACAAACCACGATCGGACTAAAGTCCGTACTACAAACCATGTTTTTTGAATTAATGTAATTTTGTATGAGATTTATTTGGGGTTTTTGTCTGATTTTGGTAGTATTTCTGTGTGGCGGCGGGGGTGCGATCGCGGGTGTTTTGGCCGATCGCATTTCCAGTTTTCCGAATTGGGAAAGCAAGCCTCCTGTAGCTGCTGCTAAGGGAGATTTGGTGTATCCAGATTGGATGGCTGGTAGTTGGAATGCTAGCAGCACGTTAGTGGATTTAGCAGCTCCTTTAGCTCCTAAGATTGTCACACCAGGGTTTGAAAACAACCGCCGTTATTTGCAGCAGCCGATATCGTTTAAAGTGCGATTTCAACCTGAAAAAAATATCGGCTTGATTTCTAATTATACATCTAAATCTGCTCAAAAAATTGTAGCCGATCGCGCTTTTAACGGTTTAAATATTGCTGAGGCTTATTTGGGCGATCTGGCTGTGATTTCGGTGAAAGTCGATCCGCACGATCCTAGCCGTCAAATTACTGTTTTAAAAGGAGAAAAGCAACTAATTTCGATCGTGACAGGGCGGGGAAGTGAGACACCGAATTCTCGCGAGTTTGTATCTACAGAAATTTCTCAGCAGGTGTTTCGAGGCGAGTCTGAAATTTATTTGAATGAGGTGGAAACAACAACGGCTTATCACTTGGTTGTTGGAGGTGGAGAAAACAGAGATGCTGCTAGTAAAAGCATAACAGGAGATCAAATAACGGCAATTTATTTATCGCCACAAGACGCGGATTATTTTGCTGCGGGGGGGCATCCTGTAGCTTTGTATCGCTATCGGTTGGAGTTATTGCCAGGAGAATAACAGGTTAAATAAACCCGCCCCCACCCCGCAAAAACTTGTCATCTACCTCTGGCAAAATCCAATTGTATCAAATTCGCTTGCTAGTTCTCTGACTTTTAATCTCACTAAACCCATACTTGACAAATGGTAATGTGGCATCATGAAATAGTTCGATCCAAAAAGCGATTGCCGATCGACTATTCCTGTACAATTTCATACAACTCTTCAATCGGT
Source organism: Microcoleus sp. (assembly GCA_051652045.1). Lineage (GTDB taxonomy): Bacteria > Cyanobacteriota > Cyanobacteriia > Cyanobacteriales > Microcoleaceae > Microcoleus. Next base: position 1,514 of record JBOFTL010000098.1, read on the forward strand.
AAATCAAAAGCCCTTGCCAATTTGTGCAAAGCTGTGACATCAACCGTTGCCAATCCTGGAGATCGAGCGTAAGTTCTGAGCGTACTGTAAACTACTCCCGATCGCTCTGAAACTTCTTTCAGCGTCCAGCCCTTCTCAGCAGCAAATTCTCGAACCCGTAACTTAATTAATCCCATAACCTCTTGACATTTGACTAATATAAGTCATACAATTGTAATGTAAAAAGCGATCGCCCTAACGTCTGCAAAACTCAAAGACGATCGCCTATCAAAGTTCAAATCCCATTAAATGGGATATATCAACCCCCAAGAGGGCTGTACCAACTATGTTAGCAAGTTTTCGACCAAAATCAACCCCCAGACACAGATTGAGTAGGTTCGTTACCAAAGAGGCGATCGCGCGTTTGCTGAAAATCGCGGTAGAACAGATATATCGCATCGAGTGCTGGGCGCATATCCTGTACGTGCACGCCCGAGGAATGAGTCGGTTTGTGAGTTATGCCGACTTTCCGCCGGTTTTGGGAGTGGAATCGCCCTCTGGTTTGGATTTTGGTTATTGGAAGCGGCGGAGGATGAATCAGAAACAGAGATTTGCACCGGATTTTTGGGTTGATTTCTATACGGAAAAATTTCGGAAGGCTGTTTCTGTTGTTGAATTGTTCGATTGGGGAAAATTGGTAGGAGAGATTAAGTTGATGTTAAGCGCGATCGATCTTGAGTCGCTGCGAAAGGTTTACGCACAAGAGAAATATCTGCTAGAGCATTTTTAAGACAGACGGTTAAAATTAAAAAACAACGGACTTTAAGGGCGATCGAAGTTTTTTGCTGTTCAAGGGTCGTAACAAAGTATGATGCAAAAAACCGTTTTCTAAGCGCCAGTGCGTAAGTTTTATTTTTTGCAATCCAAGTTCGATCGCCCTTCCCGATCGCTCATAATAGTAACAAGTGAATTTTGTAAAATCGAGGAAATAACGATGGTTACTGCTACCATAATATCAGATAATTTAGCTCTAGAAGAGTTCGTCACCGAGCCGCCCGACAACATGGAATTGGTAGACGGCAAACTTGTTGAGAAAAATGGCATGACAATCAAGACGGGGAAAATTCAGTTGAGGCTGGGAAATGCTTGGGAAAATTACAAAGATTCCAGCGGACAAAGGGGAGAAGCTTATGTCGAGGTTCCTTGTCGTACTAACCAACAAATTCGCCGTCCCGATGTCGCTTATCTCACACCAGAATTAGTCGCAGAATTTGGCAGCCTTGCAACTTTACCCCAAAGTTTTCCCTTAATTGCTGAAATAGTTTCACCTACTGATATCGCTGAAGATGTTTTTCTAAAAGCACAAGAATATTTAGCATCTAGCTGTCAGGAAGTCTGGCTAGTTTTTCCCGAAAGTTGTTTGATATTTGTGATGACTCAAGAACGTATAGTGACATTTCGATCGAACGATACCGCCACCACTCAAAAAATTCTGCTCGGTTTTAGCATCGAGGTCGATCGACTGTTAGCTTAAACTAAATTATGTAATTAGAATTTGTTGGGTTTCGCTATCGCTCTACCCAACCTACTACTACTGAAATCAAATTGCTACAATATGTTTGAGCCTCCTCAGTCCGCGTAGGCGGACTTCGTTCGTGTAGCCCCGAATTATATTCGGCGGGCTATTCGGTTTGATTTCTGTAGCCCCGAATTCTATTCGGCGGGCCATTCGGTTTCGTTTGTGTAGCCCCGAATTATATTCGGCGGGCTATTCGGCGGGCTATTCGGCGGGTGTAACATTAACAATTCTTCCTAAAACAGCCATGTCAGACGACTTTTCCCTCGACGATTTATTAAACAAAAGTTACGACGCCTTCAAAGACGCAGAAAGTAACGTCGGACAGTGCAATGTTTTAGTCATCGGCAAAACAGGAGTCGGCAAAAGTACCCTGATCAATGCTGTTTTCCGACAACGCTTAGCAGAAACCGGAGTCGGCCGCCCCATCACTCACGGCATCCGCCAATATACCAAACCAAATTGCCCGATCGCAGTTTACGATACTCCCGGACTCGAACTCAATGCCGAACAAATTAAAGTTATTCGCTTAAATGTTTCTAAACTGATTGAAGACCAAAGACTCCTGCACCCCAAGGAACACATACACGTCGTCTGGTACTGCATCAATCACGGCGCAAATAGAATAGAATCAGTTGAAGAAAACTGGCTCAAAGAAATGCAAATTATGGATGTGCCGGTGATTTTAGTCCTCACTCAAACTGCATCGAAAAAGCCGAGCGAGTTCTTCAAAAAACTGGAACACATGAATTTGCCCGTCAGTCAAATCATTCCAGTCATGGCTGAACCGGAAGAAATAGACGAGGATTATACAGTTAAATCTCACGGTTTGGATAAGTTGGTAGATGCCACTTTTCAACTCCTCCCCGAAGTAGCTCGAAAAGCTTTTGTTAAAGAACAAATTGCCAATGTTGCTCTCAAAGCTGACATGGCATTTAAGTATGTAACGGCTTATGTTGCTAGTTCCGCTATTGTAGGTGCGACTCCCGTACCTTTTGCTGACGCGCCACTTTTAGTAACTGTCCAAACGGCAATGATTGCTAATATTACGGTGATTTTTGGACTGCCTTTTGATAAGGGATTTATCTCGGCGATGCTGTCTGCGATTAGCGGTGCGGGCGGTGTGACGGCTGTGGGCAGAAATATTGTTACTAATTTGATTAAAATGATTCCCGGTGCAGGTACTCTTGTAGGCGGTGCTATTTCCGGCGCAACGGCGGCAACTTTGACTCTTGCTTTAGGTTTGGCTTACATAGAAGTGCTCAAAGTTTACGTGAAAGCTCAAATTAATGGGGAGCAACTTTCTTTGGGACAGTTGGCAAAAATGCTTGTAGATTTGTACAAGGATTATGCTAGTTCGGGACGCAGAACTTTGCAGGATGATAAACCGAAGCCGCCGCCAAATCAAATTAATATTGATTAAACTCACTTCTTGCTAACTGCTAGATCTCAGATTCGATCGCCCTAAATCCGCCCTAGGGGGCTAGGGGGGAGCGAGTATCTAATATTATTTGCTATTCAACTCTAATTCCGGGACGTGATGGAGATGGCCGTTTTGAGAAATGCGCTGTTTGACAATTTGGCGGTAAACTGATTCATAACCATCAACCATTGTTTTAACGCTGAATCGATCGATCGCGTGTTGGCGGCAATCCTGCCGATTTAGTTTTCGCACAGGTTCGATCGCAGCAACGCATTCATCAACACTTTCGCACAGAAAACCAGTTTTTCCGTGAGCGATAACTTCTTCAGTAGAACCCATTTTCATCGCAATTACCGGAGTTCCCGCAGCCATCGATTCCACCATTACTAACCCGAAAGGTTCGCGCCAGGTAATCGGAAATAACGTAGCTACGGCACCGCCCATCAATACGCTTTTTTGAGCGTGGTTGGCTTCTCCTAAAAATTCTATTTGTACGCCATCAATGTAAGGTTTGACTTGCGACTCAAAGTATTCGCGATCGACTGTATCTACTTTACCAGCCATCTTTAAATGCCAGCCAGATTTTTTAGCAATTTCGATTGCTAAATGCGCTCCTTTTTCCGGCGAAATCCTGCCTAGAAAAGCCAAATAAGGAGGATTGTCCGGTTCCTGGTGAAATTCGTAAGTTTCCGGGTCAATACCGTTGTAAACTGTAGTGATACAGTTGAGATCCAATCTAGCTTCCCGCTGGGAATTGGAAATACTTACATAGGGCCGATCGCGCGCATAGGAATACATCTTCTCGTTATCGCGCGTGAAAATGCCGTGAAGAGTGTGAACTGTTGGTGTTTTTACTAAGTGGGAGTAAGATAAAGCAGCGCAACCTACGTGAGAGTGAATGATGTCAAATTCGCTCGCTTTTTCGTACACTGTACTCAGTTGCAGCATCTCGTAAATGCCGTACTCTTTGACAGTAGTATCCAGACGCAGTGCGCGGGGGTGAACTGATTCTAAATCAGCTAAAGTAAGAGAATCGCCGGAGGCAAATAAAGTTACTTCATGTCCTCTCCTTACCAATTCGTCAGTCAACAAACTGACAACTAATTCAATTCCGCCGTAAGCTGGGGGCGGAACTCTTTCTGCCAGCGGCGCAATTTGAGCAATTTTCATTACACACCTTCTAATTTGAGAAATGCTAAACTTGCAATCCATACAAAGGGTTGCCACCATATAATATAACTGGCAACTTCTTTCTTATTTTCAGCAATTAAAGCCTTACCTTTAATTTAATAACTATTTTAAAAATTAGTCTATAGTACCTGAGAGAGAGATTACAATTTAATAACAGGTTATTTTTTCCTTCGGCTTTTAGTTGACAAGGAATGTCGCCCGCATCAACTCGGACTTGACTTATGCCAAAAGAGAGATCGTGCGGGTGGAAGAAGGACAGCGGATTTTGTAGCGGATGCAGCGGATGGATTATTTAGTATGTATTACAGCTAATAAAGAGGAAGGAAGA
>JBOFTL010000099.1:0-8122 GCA_051652045.1 Microcoleus sp.
TCCACCGCTTGTACCACCGACCAAAGTCTTGAAGTTTCGGCGATTCTGCTTCTAAAATTGGGGGAAAATCGGCATAACTGACGAATCGGCTGATACTTTTGGCATGGACATACACCATATAGCGACAGCATTCGATCCGGTAAATGTCGTCTACTGCGATATTGAACATCAGCGCAACAGTCTCTTCGGTGACGAATCTTGCCAAGGGGTGAAGGACTGAGGACTTGTGGAGAATTTTAGAGCAAGCGAAGGTGCTTGATTTTGGCTGGAATGCTGCTATCATGGTGGTTGAGACAGCTACTAACTGTCTATTTAAGTTTTACAGGCGATCGCCCTTTAGTTTTCGAGGCCGGGGGGCGATCTGCTTTTTCAGATATATAAAATTAAACGACAGCAGATTGTCATTTGTCAAGTCAGTATGAGCAAAGGCTTAGTAAGGTTGCGGATTCGGGAGTTTGCTGCCCAAAACGGCTGGACGCTGAAGGAAGTTTCGGATCGATCGGGCGTCGGTTACAGCACCATCAGAAACTACGCCCAATGTCAAGGCATGACAACTGTAAATTTTGCCTACTTGCACAGATTGGCCCGCACGTTTGACATAATGATTGAGGATTTGGTCGAGATTTTGGAAGAATAGGCCGATCGCCCCTTCCCTATTTTTAGAATAAACTTTTTGCTTCGTCTTGTCAAGACGCGCTTAAACGCTTTGTGACACAGCTAAGAGCGCAACTTAAAAGTGCTAAAATTTAGTCAAAGTTGTTAATCTCCCGTTATTTTTGTGACTAGAGCCAGTACCGCGATCGGAGTCAGCCCAATTATCAAGGAACTCGTACAGAAAAAGGCGCTAGCAACCCGACTGACGCTGAAGGAAATCATTTATGTCGGGATGCTGGCGATCGAGGAATTGGACGAAAAGCGCCTGCAAGAGTTGGCGGACAAAGTACATCAAATGCAGGTTAATGGTGAGATTTGAAGCTGAAGAAAACCTCTCCATTTCTTAGTCTGCGGAGGCAGACTTTGTTTTTATAGACGCGGTTTCAACCGCCGATCGATCGAGGATGTGGATTACCCGGATGTGCGATCGTTCCCAATCTAAAATCGAGAATCTAAAATGGTAGAATTCTCTGGAACTACCAACATTCGCGATTCTATTTTTTCCCAGGTTTTTGCTGATATTCTCACTGCGGCTTCTTTGCATTGGATGATCAAATAATTTGCAGATAAATAATTTTCCAGCGCTTTTGCTTCTTCCCTATATAATTTGACTATTTCTGGATTGATATGAAGTGCATGACACCAAGTATCGAAAAGGCGATAGGCAAAAGCTAAGTGTATTTGTTCAGGTTGGTCAGCATCAGGCAATTGCTTCTGGAGTTCTTTTAGTTGAGCAATGAGTTCAGTCCAGTTCACATCCTTGAAGATTTTAATTTTTTTAAGTTCTTCGGCAAGCGCGTAGGAGTAGGCGTTGACGTAGACGTTGTAGACGTTGACGTTGTAGTAGTTGGCGTTGTAGTTGACGATGGTGGTGGTGATGGCGTTAGCGTTGGCGATGGTGGTGGTGATGGCGTTGGCGTTGGCGATGGTGGTGGCGTTGGCGATGGTGGTGGCGTCGAGGTGGCAGCTAGGCCAGTGGTTGTAGTCGTTGAGTCTTCTTATGGCGATGCTGGCGGCCCTGCCCGCCTTGACGGTGGCGTTGGACCCGTAGGCGTTGACGTGGGCCGCTTTGACGTTGGCGTAAAGATTGTCGTAGGCGTTGGCGTAAAAGTTGGCGTTGGCGATCGCCGCAGCACGTTTACCCACAGGCTTAAAATCACCTTCCGATCCCTGAGTCGCTGCATCAGCCCATTCTAATAGCCCTTGCAACTTCGGCGTATCAATATACTTTTGAGCCTCTTTTTCCATCAACAGCAGCAAGTCATCAGCCCCATTTTTGGAACGCACCAACCCCGCTACCAACAAAAACACCTCTCGCCAGCGTGAATCGCAAAGATGACCTGTAACTAACTGCTCAATTAAATTATTATCAGCAATATATTGCGCCGTCAGATATTCCTGAAGCGTCAAATGCGAAAACGAGTACACATCCTCAGCACGTTCTACCAAAATCCCCTGTTGAACCGCGATCGCATTCAGCACCGCCTCACCGTCTAAATGCTTCGGTACATTCAAATTAGTTGCTAAAAAAGTTTTGATTTCCTCAACCACTTCTCGCTGCGAAAAAAACAGCTTATCACTCTCAAAACCAGTATAAGCAATCTCCGATAACAAACTCTCCTCTAATTCCGTGCTCAGTCCTTGATAAATTTCATCTCGCAGAATCCGCTTTTCCGCCGCCCATTCTTCCAACAAAATCCGTAAAGCCTTTTTGTAAAGAACGCTGCGATTATTCGGAAAGTTTTGCGATCTGTCATAATTGAGACAGAGGAAAGTTAGCAATAAAGGCGTGTGGGCTAACTCTTTAGCTGCTGCATATTCTGGCTTTTGCAATAACTCCCAACATTTTTGAGCCGTTCCCTCTTGTTTATCAACCTCAGACTGAAACCAGTTACCAATAAATTGGTCAATTTGACTGTCGTCAAAGTCTGCTAGTTTGACATCAGTAAAGCGTTGAAAGTTGCTTCGATAAGCAGCGGTGCGACAAGAGACAATAAAGCGATTTTTGTCATAGCGATCGACAAAATTTTGAATTTTACTAATCACTTCATTTGTGTTAACTGTCGGCACTTCATCCAATCCATCCAGCAAGATTAACAGTTTTCCCTGCTCTAATGCCTTAGCGATAAATTGCTCGGCAGACGGAAAGCCACAAATGCTAAACTCTTCAACAATAATTTTTTCAATCTCTATCTGACTGGATGTAAAGCTTTTGAGTTCGATAAAAACAGGAATACAATTATGTTTAAAGCCGCCTTTTTTACCTTTCAGTGCTTCCAGTCCAGTTTTCCGCAAAAAAGTAGATTTTCCCGCTCCGGGCTGCCCTAAAACCATCAAATATTGCTTCTGATTAGCAATTTTTAGCCCTTCTTGCTTCTGACAATCTTGCTGCTGAAATTTTCGCTCTTTTGCTTGGCGGTAAGCTTCCTCTAAATTTTGGATTGATTCAAAACTGCGAATTTGTTGCTCATCCAAAAACTGCACCGCAGTATAAACCGATTCTAACGGCACAGCCTCCCGCATTCCCAATGCTTTCAGAATGCCGTGACGATCGGAGTAACGTTTGTCGTATTCCCTCGATGCCCTGTAAATTAGCTCTTTAGTTTTGTCATCTAGCTTTTTCCCCATCAAACCGAGAAATTTGCCACCGGTTTCAAAGACTGACTGGAACACGGGCAAGGCGATACCGCTAACACAACTTATGGCAAATGGTTCTAATCCTGTCATGGGAATATTATTAAATTTTGTACGATATATTTATCTACAATTCCTGTTTGACAGATTCCGCCAACCGCTTCGCCTTCTCCCGCCGATGAACGTTAATCGGACTGTTGCGAATATCTGCTTCTACCATTGCAATTAGTTCATCTAGTGTTTGAGTCCAAGCTTCCAGCATTCGATTGCTGTCTCGAAGCATGGCAACAGTTTGCTTAACTTTCTCTGGATCGGGAAGTTGTTTTTGTTCAGTCATAATATGTTCCAATCTCTTTTAGCTTCTTGAACGCTTGCTGCTGACGCATCCAGCGCAGCTTGTCCTTGCTCAATGCTCCGATACAGTAAATCTAGCATAGCAGAGGAGGCTGGCTGAGCCTCAGCAATCCGCAGCAAAAGAGTGTACAAACGAGAGTAAGGTTCTCTTAGTCGTTCAGCAGCATTTTGCAGTTGTTCTAAAACTGTAGCTGTTGTATCTGTCTCTCCAAATTGCTCAAAAATTGCAGATTCTGCTGCTTTTGCTGTATCAATTCCTTCCAACAGCATTCGCTGTAAATTCAATGCACTTTCGATCGTTTCATCCGGCAACCTAGTCATGAAAACTTGCGCCTCTCCTCTTTTTTACTTTAACCAACATATCAAAAAAATCCCCCGCCCGAAGGCAGGGGATTTTAGTTAATTACCTAGAAACCAGAGTTCGGAATTACCCGAATTTCCCGGCCGTCGAGGCAATTACAAAGGCCGCGTAAGTGAAGACGTTGCCCACCGAGAAGTGAACTAAGCCAACCAAACGAGCTTGAACGATCGACAGAGCAACCGGCTTGTCTTTCCAACGAACCAAGTTAGCCAGAGGAGTGCGCTCGTGAGCCCAAACCAAAGTTTCGATCAATTCTTGCCAGTAACCTCTCCAGGAGATCAGGAACATGAAACTCGTTGCCCAAACCAGGTGACCGAACAAGAAGATCCAGGCCCAGATAGACAAGTTGTTAGTACCAAACGGGTTGTAACCGTTGATCAACTGAGAAGAATACAGCCAGAGGTAATCGCGGAACCAGCCCATCAAGTAAGTAGAAGACTCGTTGAACTGAGCCACGTTGCCTTGCCAAATTCCCAGATGTTTCCAGTGCCAGTAGAAAGTCAACCAAGCAATGGTGTTCAACATCCAGAATACGGACAGGTACATCGCATCCCAAGCAGAGATGTCGCAAGTACCGCCGCGGCCCGGGCCGTCGCAGGGGAAAGCATAACCGAAGTCTTTTTTGTCCGGCATCAGCTTAGAACCGCGAGCGTCCAAAGCACCCTTGACCAAGATCAAGGTAGTTGTGTGCAAGCCGAGTGCGATCGCGTGGTGAACCAAGAAATCGCCAGGGCCGATCGTCAAGAACAGAGAGTTAGTACCGCTGTTCATTGCCTCCAGCCAGCCTGGGAGCCATACGTTACCGTAGTTGGGCCAAGCAGTAGCAGCGATGCTATCGGGGTTAGACAACAGCACGTCCATGCCGTAGAGAGCTTTACCGTGAGCAGCTTGAATGAACTGGGCAAATACCGGTTCGATCAAGATTTGCTTTTCAGGAGTACCGAAAGCAACTACCACGTCATTGTGAACGTACAAGCCGAGGGTGTGGAAGCCCAAGAACAGCGACACCCAGCTCAGGTGAGAGATAATCGCTTCTTTGTGCTGCAACACGCGATCGAGCACGTTGCCTTTATTTGCTTCAGGATCGTAGTCCCGCACCAAGAAGATAGCTCCGTGGGCGAAAGCGCCGACCATAATAAATCCAGCAATATACTGGTGGTGCGTGTACAGCGCAGCTTGAGTGGTGAAGTCCTTCGCCATGAAAGCGTAAGGAGGCAGCGAGTACATATGCTGCGCTACCAGGGAGGTAATGACGCCCAAAGCAGCCAAGTGCCAGCCCAATTGGAAGTGCAGCGAGTTGTTGTAGGTTTCATAAATGCCTTGGTGAGGCATATTGAAAGGACCTTCAACTTTCTTGCCAAAGAAATCTTTGGAATCGCACATTTCTTTGATGCTGTGACCGATACCGAAGTTAGTCCGGTACATATGACCGGCAACGATAAACAGCACTGCGATCGCCAAATGGTGGTGAGCGATATCCGTCAGCCACAAAGACTCAGTTTGAGGGTGGAAACCGCCCAAGAAAGTGAGAATTGCAGTTCCCGCACCTTGCGCCGTACCGAAGACATGGCTTGCGGTATCCGGGTTTTCAGCATAGACGCCCCAGTTTCCAGTAAAGAACGGAGCCAAACCAGCCGGGTGAGGGGGGGTAGACAAGAAGTTATCCCAACCCACGTGCTGTCCGCGAGATTCGGGGATTGCAACGTGAACCAAGTGACCCGTCCAAGCCAAAGAGCTGACACCGAACAAACCAGCCAAGTGGTGGTTGAGGCGAGATTCAGCATTCTTGAACCAAGACAAGCTGGGGCGGTACTTGGGCTGGAGGTGCAGCCAACCTGCAAACAGGAAGACAGCAGCCAGCAGCAACAGGAAGATCGCTCCCTGATACAAGTCACCATTCGTCCGCATCCCTTGGGTGTACCACCAGTGGTAGACACCTGAATAAGAGATATCAACCGGGTTGGAAGCGCCTGCTTGAGTGAAAGCATCTACTGCCGGAGCGCCGAATTGGGGGTCCCAAATCGCGTGAGCGATCGGGCGGACGTTTAGGGGGTCTTTAATCCACTGTTCAAAGTTACCTTGCCACGCTACGTGGAACAGGCTGCCAGAAGTCCAGAGGAAAATGATTGCTACGTGGCCGAAGTGGGAAGCAAAAATCTTTTGGTAAAGATTTTCTTCGGTCATGCCGTCGTGGCTTTCAAAGTCGTGGGCTGTGGCAATCCCGTACCAGATCCGTCTTGTTGTCGGGTCTTGGGCAAGGTCTTGGCTAAATTTTGGAAATTTCGTTGCCATAAGCCTTGATTAATCCTGAATCCTGAAGGGTTGAATGGATTCTGTCGGGGACTTTGGATTCTGTAATTTCAGATTTTTTCCGAAATTTCAGAATCCAAAATCTGTAGGTATTTTACCCTACCGAACATATACGCGCTATGAAGAACGCCCAGGTTGTGACAATTCCTCCCAGGAGGTAGTGAGCTACCCCCACAGCCCGACCCTGAGTGATGCTCAGAGCGCGAGGCTGAATCGACGGAGCTACCTTTAGCTTATTGTGAGCCCAAACGATCGACTCGATCAATTCTTGCCAGTAGCCGCGGCCGCTGAACAGGAACATCAGACTAAAAGCAAAGATGAAGTGTCCGCCCAGGAACATCAAGCCGTAAGCCGAGAGAGCCGAACCGTAGGACTGAATCACTTGAGAGGCTTGAGCCCACAGGAAGTCCCGCAGCCAGCCGTTGATTGTCAGCGCACTTTGGGCAAAGTTGCCGCCGGTGATATGAGAGATTGTACCGTCTGGATCGACTGTTCCCCAAACATCCGACTGCATTTTCCAGCTAAAGTGGAAAATTACCACCGAGATGCAGTTGTACATCCAGAACAAGCCCAAGAAGACGTGATCCCAACCGGAAACTTGGCAGGTGCCGCCGCGGCCTGGACCGTCGCACGGGAACCGGAAGCCTAAGTTGCCTTTGTCAGGAATCAAGCGCGAACTGCGTGCAAACAGTACGCCCTTCAACAGGATCAGAACCGTAACGTGAATGGTGAAAGCGTGGATGTGGTGGACCAAGAAGTCCGCCGTACCCAACTCGATCGGCATCATCGCTACTTTGTTGCCGACAATTACCGCACCGCCACCGAAAGCATGGCTGACGATTTCTCCAGCATTGGGAGCGGTGTTACCCGGAGCCAATGCGTGAATGTTTTGTACCCACTGAGCAAATACCGGACGCAATTGAATTCCAGTATCTGAGAACAAATCTTGGGGACGGCCGAAAGCCCGCATCGTGTCGTTGTGGACGTACAGACCGAAGCTGTGGAAGCCCAAGAAAATGCAAACCCAGTTCAGGTGAGAGATGATTGCATCTCTGTGGCGGAGTACGCGGTCGAGCAAGTTGTTAACGTGCTGGGCCGGATCGTAATCCCGCACCATGAAGATTGCTGCGTGAGCTGCTGCACCGACGATCAGGAATCCGCCGATCCACATGTGGTGGGTGAAAAGGCATAGCTGAGTCGGGTAGTCAGTCGCAATGTACGGATACGGAGGCATCGCGTACATGTGGTGGGCCACGATGATGCTCAGAGAGCCCATCCAGGCCAAGTTCCACGACAGTTGGCAGTGCCAAGACTGGGTGAAGATTTCGTACATCCCTTTGTGGCCTTCGCCGGTAAAGGGACCTTTGTGAGCTTCCAGAACTTCTTTGAAGCTGTGGCCGATGCCCCAGTTCGTGCGGTAGAAGTGACCTGCGACGATGAACAGCACTGCCAACGCTAAGTGGTGGTGCGCTGTATCGGTCAGCCACAAACCGCCAGTTACGGGGTTCAAGCCACCTTTGAAGGTCAGGAAGTCGCTGTATGCGCCCCAGTTGAGGGTGAAGAAGGGCGTCAGACCTTTGGCGAAGCTGGGATAGATGTCAGCCATCAAACCGGGCTTCAAGATCCACTCGTGCGGCAGAGGAATGTCAGCAATTGTTTTAATTACTTTTCCACCCACTGTCAGCGGTTTACCTGCCTGGATTGCCTCCATACAAGCGTTGATCGGTAGCGAGACGTGAATTTGCTGTCCCGCATAGCCCAAGCAACCGCAACCCAGCAAACCTGCCAAGTGGTGGTTCATCATCGATT
>JBOFTL010000100.1:0-10307 GCA_051652045.1 Microcoleus sp.
TTGGTGAACGTGGCAATCCCCGCAGCATTAGTTCTGGCGAGGGGCTCTGTAGCAGCATCGAAGCGACCGTTCCGGTTAAAGTCCAAGGTGAACGGGATGTTCTCCAAAGGAGGCTCACCTGAATCTTGAGCACCGTTGCGGTTGTCGTCCCGGAACTTGGGAACTCTCAAAGTAAAGAACTGACCGTTGCCCACCAAAGCGCAACTAAACGTTTGGTTGGCGCCCAGAACGACATCCAGTTGTTGAGTAGTTTGGAAAGAATTTGCAGGCACGACTTCCCGGACTCGGTAAATACCGGGGGTCAAATTGCCAAAACTCCAGCGACCGAACTGATCGCTAACGCTAGTGGGTTCTCCAGCATCAAGGGCGTTGTTGCCATTGTTGTCGAGGAAGATTGTGACACCGGGAATCGGCGACTCAAAACCATCTCGATAGCCGTTGCCGTTGATGTCTTGGAATTTACATCCAGTAATGCGGCTGTTGGGGGTGTTGCCAAAAACGACGTTAGCATCTTCGTTGGCGAGATTGAACTGTACCCGAGCCGGAGTCGTAGGTGAAAAACCTGTCGGCACCACTTCCCGAACTACATAATTGCCAGCAGGCAGGTTGGTGAAAGCAGCCCGACCCTCAGTATTAGTTAATGCTGACTGTTCCCCTGTATCGAGGGCACCGTTATCGTTGGCATCAATATACACTCTGACGCCGGAAATCGGACCTTCCCGCGGAGTGTTGCCCGGTTCAAAGCGACCGTTAGCGTTTTTGTCGTTGTATTTAAATACCGTGATGTTGGGGCGGGTATTTCCAACTGCACCCGTGGCTGGATTTACCGTAATTGGGGTGAAAAAGACTGCAGGTTCTGGGTTAACCGGCGGGACTGGGGGCGGGAAGTTAGCAGATACGATCCGCTGACCGCCTGTAACTGCGGGATCGGCTACTCGGAAAGGCAGCGTTCCTTGTTGTCGAGATCGAGAGCCGGGGGCTGTGACTTCTACCGGGTTGTCGGTAGTGTTAATTGGCGGCTGGTTGGGTATGAATGTTTCAAAGGTTTCTAATACTGAGTAGCTGCCAGCTTTCAAATCTCTGAAAGTAGCCCTGCCGTTAGCGTCAGTTAACAGCCGCGGTTCGCCTGCATCTGTCCTGCCGTTCCGGTTCACATCAATGATGAACGGGATACCTGAGAGGGGAACTTCTCCTGGGTCTTGTCTGCCGTTAGCGTTGTCGTCTCTAAATTTAAAGATCGGGATTTCGTAAAGCGGAGTGTTACCTACTTGAGCGCAAGCCCAGATTTCGTTAGAACCGAGGTTAATGTCAAGCAGGGGGACACTATTGGGGGGAGTGCTTTGGGGAAAATCTCTTTCTAACGGTTCTGTTCTCGGCCCGTTGGCGCGCTCTTCGCGAATTCGGTAGAGCCCGGCCGGCAAGTTATCGAATCGGTACTCGCCGTTTCGATTGGTTAAGGTAGTGGGTTCCCCTGTATCTAGCTGACCGTTGTTGTTGGAATCGATAAAGATTCTGACGTTTTGCATCGGCGGTTCAGCACCGTCTCTGAAACCGTCATTGTCTACGTCGAGGTATTTGCAGCCAATAATTGTACTGCCCCCAGTAGCATTACCGAACGAAATATTTGCATTCAGACCGGCGAGGGTGACCACAACTGGGTTGGGAGTTGTCGGAGTGAAATTGGGCGGCGGAATTTCCCGAACAGTATAGGTACCTGGAAGCAAATTTGGAAATGCGAAGTTTCCGTTGGCATTCGTCACCGTTGAAGGCTCATTGGCGTCGCGAGTGCCGTTGTTATTGGTGTCAATAAAGATTTGAACGCTGGGAAGTCCCAGTTCGCCTGCATCTCGAATGCCGTTGCGGTTCTGGTCGTTGTACTTGATTCCCTGGATACCCGCAGGAGCGTTGCCAAAACTGATGGTTGGCGGTAGCACTACTGGGGGTATGACAGGAGTTACCTGACTCGCCTCTAATTCTGCCATGATTGTCTGTTCCTTCACACCTAAATCTACGTAAGCTACAGGCTACTGTATCACTTTGCCGATCGGCAATTAGCTGCTGCTAGTTGTTGGCGATCGCTACTCGATCATACATACGTCTACACTCACTTGAATGTTCCTCATTTAACATCAGGATTTCTCAAGCTTTGTCGCAGCAAATTATATCAGGTTTTGAATCACTGTGCCAATTTGAGCCCGCTACCTGATACAGTCGATCGCCCTTGTTGCCGTTGACAGCGCCTGGGTAGCACTGACATTTGCTAAAACAACTGCAAATCTTTAACATTCCTGATGCTATCTGACGGGGCGATCGCCTCACTAATTAATTTATTTGTCTTGACAAATTGGCTGACTTCTGCATTCGACCCCAGACCCACATTCTGTTGCCCAAAGTCAAGAATATTCAGTGAATCGATCGAAGTTCGATCGCTACCACCAGTCCCACTTACCAGCCAACTGTCTGCTTCAAATTTACCAGCAGATGCCCCAGCTAGATCGCTGTGCCAATCGTTCAACGGGTCGCTGCTTAAAGATTGAGCCTGTCTACCTGCCGGATCTCCCGTCAGTAAATCAATGCTGCTGGCCCGATTTCCTGCAGAAACAGTGACGATTGCGGGTGGAGTAGTTTGAATGAAACCGGGCTGGGTGACTTCCCTGAGAACGTAAGTACCTACGGGAACATTGCGGAAACTGTAGTTTCCTTGAAAATCGCTGAAGGTACTGGCTTCCCCAGCATCTAAATTGCTGTTGTTATTGAGGTCGATGTAAATTTGGGTATTGGGTATCGGTGGTTCTCCCGGATCTAACCTGCCGTTAGCGTTAAAATCGTTGAATTTAACACCGCTAATATTTCCCGTTACCAACACGTTGCCGAAGCTGAGATTAGTAGCATTGGTACCGTTGCCCACAGCAATCGGAGTCGGATTTGGCGTAGTTTGGCGGAATCCCGGTTGCGGCACTTCCCTGACTAAATAGACGCCTTGAGGCAAATTGATAAAAGAGAAATTGCCTTGGGCATTTGTTAAAACTCTAGGTTCGTTGGGCTCTAGGCTGTTATTGCCATTGAGATCTAAGTAAATCGGCCAGTTGGCAACTCTCGGTTCTGTCGGTTCGTTGATGCCATTGGCGTTGAGGTCGTTGAACTTGAAACCGCTGATGCTGCCGGTCGGCAAATTGTTGCCGAAATTGACACCAGTGGCATTAGTATTGCCTGTAATGTCGATCGGACCTGGATTTGGCGTTGTTTGTATCCATCCGGGCTGCAAAACTTCCCTCACCAAATAGCGGCCGGGGGAAACATTGGCAAAAGTGTAATTGCCCTCTGGGTTAGTAACAGTATTTGGTTCGCCTAAATCCAATCGACCGTTAGCGTTGAGGTCGATGTAAATTTGCCAGTTAGCCAGCGGCGGGTCTGTCGCATCTCTGAGGCTGTTGGCGTTGAGGTCATTGTATTTGAGTCCGCTGATGCTGCCGACAAAAAACACGTTGCCAAAATTCACGTTACCGGCAATGCCGCCGGGAGAAACATTCACCAAGCCCGGATTTGGTGTAGTTTGGCGAAAACCCGGTTGTTGAACTTCCCTCACCTGATAGCTACCGGCCGGAATATTGACAAAAGCGTAATCGCCTTGAGGATTTGTCAGGGTAGAAGGTTCGCCCCCATCTAACCTGTCATTGCGGTTGAGATCGAGGTAAATTTGCCAGTTAGCTAGCGGCTGTTCTCCCGGATCTCTGACAGCATTGCTATTAATATCGTTGAATTTAGTACCCGCGATCGTCCCTGCAAAAAATTGATTGCCAAAATTGATATTAGTAACATTTGCCCCGCTAGTAATTGCGATGGGTGCGGGATTAGGCGTAGTTTGGCGGAAGTTGGGCTGTTGGATTTCCCGTACTTGGTAACTACCCGCCGGCAAATTGACGAAGATGTAATTGCCTTGGGCGTTAGTGAGGGTGGTTGGTTCGTTAAAATCCAGGCTGCCGTTATTGTTGATATCGAGGTAAATTTGCCAATTGGGAATCGGGACTTCCCCGGCGTCGGGGCGGGCGTTGGCATTGAAGTCGTTGTATTTAGTGCCGCTGATGCTGCCTACTTGGAAGTTGCCGATGTTGACATTACCGATGTTGATTTGGCTGATGCTTCTGGTGGGGTTGATGGATTCGGACATGATGTTGCTGGTTGCTGGGCACGAGTAACGCTGTTCGATGGTTTCTGTAGGGCAATCTAACAGTTTTTTTGCCAATTGCAGCTATTTCAGGGGGATAATTTTTTTTTATCGAATGCGCCGGGAAGACCCCCACTAGAGCTGGAAGGGATTATATCGAGCCGTAAGGCGAGTACCCCCTAAAAGTTTAGTGGTGGGATGAAAGGCGGTTAAAAGAAGGGGTTATATACCCCTTCTTTTAACATTTAAAACTTGTCTCGATGCTAGTAAATCCAGTATAATATTGGAATGCTGACTATCACTCACCGCTACCGAATCTATCCAGACACCACCCAAGAGCAACAACTCATTGAGTGGATGGAAATCTGTCGCGGTGCATTTAACTATGCGTTGCGAGAGATCAAAGATTGGTGCGACAGTCGTAAGTGTTCGATCGATCGATGCTCTTTGGAAAAAGAGTACATCATGTCTCCCGACTTGAAGTTTCCCGGAGAAATTCAACAGCTTAACAACTTACCACGAGCTAAAAAAGAATTCCCAAAATTGGGTGAAGTTCCCTCTCAAGTCCTTCAGCAATCTGTTAAACAGTTGCATAAAGGTTGGGAATACTTTCAAAAACGAGGATTTGGTTTCCCCAGGTTCAAAAAGTACGGGCAGTTTAAGTCGTTGCTGTTTCCTCAATTTAAGAGCCACCCCGTTGCGGGGGTTCCCCCCGTTGTAGGGAGTGGCGTGGGAAGCCCAGTAACGAATCTACATATTAAGTTGCCAAAAATTGGAGCAATCCCCATCAACTTGCACCGACCCATCCCAGCAGGATTTGCCCTCAAACAGGTGCGAATTTTAAGGAAAGCCGATCGATGGTATGCCTCTATCTCGCTGCAATGTGATGTCAGCGTTCCCGACCCAATCCCTCACGGTCATCCCATTGGGGTGGATGTGGGTCTGGAGAAGTTTTTGGCAACAAGTGACGGTGTTCTTGTAAAACCGCCCAAGTTTTTTAAGCAACTGCAAAGTAAGCTGAAATTGCTGCAACGCAGACTTTCTAGAAAGAAGAACAGGTCGAAAAATTACGAGAAACAACGGCTTAAAGTTGCACGACTTCACCACCAGATTGACAATACAAGGAAGGACTTTCACTACAAGCAAGCCCATGCCCTTTGTAATGCTGGTGACATGGTGTTCATGGAAGACCTAGATTACCGAATTAGCGCTAAAGGGATGTTTGGGAAACAGATGCTTGACGCTGCCTTTGGTCAGTTTAGAAGCATCGTCAAGTATGTTTGTTGGAAGCGTGGAAAGTTCTTTGCTGAAGTTGATTCCAGGGGGACTTCTGTTCAATGTCCTGAATGTGGTGGCGAAGTCAAAAAAGACCTGAGTGTTAGAGTTCATGACTGTTCTCATTGCGGGTATAAAACAGATAGGGACATCGCAGCAGGTCAAAATATCAGAAATCGTGGAATAGTTTTAATTAGTACCATCGGACAGACGGGAACGGAAACAGCCTGTGCAGACGATCTACCGGGGACTGATGAAAGTCAGTCTAGGCAAGTGTCGAAATCTCGTAAGAAAGTAACCAGGAAACCGAAGAAGTGATTCTTTGGAAGCCCTCGGTATAATCTTTGATTTACCGAGGTAGGATGTCACCAAATATCTGATTTTGAGGACTGAAGTCCTCGCTACGAACCTGTTTTTTGGGTCGATCGACCGAATGCGATATCATCTAGGTTTTGCAATTAATATGAATTACCCACAACAACTCGATCGATACAAACAGGAAATCGCCGATCTATATACTCGCAGAAGTCCAACTTACGACAGCAGCGATTGGCATTTGCAGATGGCCCGCCGATTGGTTGAGTTCGGACAGGTTAGTAGCGGGCAGCAGATTTTAGACATTGCAACTGGCACGGGTCACGTAGCATTCGCAGCAGCAGAGATTGTAGGGTCAACAGGCAGGGTTTTAGGTGTAGATATCTCAGCAGGAATGCTCGATCGAGCCAAACAAAAAGCTTTAGAATTAAGTTTCAACAATACGGAATTTTTGCTGGCAGATGCTGAAGCATTAACTTTTGAGAATAACAGTTTCGATCGCATTTTTTGCTGTTCTGCTTTTATTTGGATGTCCGACTTGCACGCAGCTCTTACCCTTTGGCACAATTTGCTTAAATCAGGTGGAATCATCGGCATTGTCGCTTTTGCAGATACCGCATTTGTTGGAGGAATTGTCACGCAGAAAGTAGCCCAAAAATACGGAATTGATTTCAAGATGAGTCAGCCGACAGGCACTGTCGATAAGTGCCGCAGCTTGTTAGAATCTGCCGGATGTAAGGATGTCGATATTAAAATTGAACAGCACGGCAGCTACATTTCTTTGGAAAAAGCCAAGGCTATGTGGGCGGGAAGTTCCCATCCCGCACCCGGACAATATCCGCCTCCTTTGTCTGTTCTTTCTGAAGAACAATTAGCCCAAGCTAAGGCAGAATTTGAGGAAGAATTAGCTGCGTTAGAAACCGATCGCGGAGTTTGGAACGATATTACTACTTTTTACGTTTTCGGTCGTAAATAGTTGAGAGTTGATAGTTGATAGTTGACAATTGACGATCGATCGATTGATAGTTGTATGGTGCGTCGCACCAGCCATCCCACACTAAATCGACAATCTGGTAGTGACGCACGCGTAAGTTGAGAGTCGATCGATCGTTGTCAACTATCAATTGTCAATTTTTTGATAACTGTGTTACAAACTAATAGGATAAGTAAACTGACATCGATCGACACCATCATTGGAATTAGATCCTGTGAATTTATCGCCAAGCGCGATGTTCAAACTTGTCGTTTGCTTAAATGTTTTCAACCAGTTACAACAAAATTCCATGACTGCAACTATCACCGTTACTAACAATCCCTTACTCACAGGCAAAGGACTGCCGCCATTTGACGAGATCGCACCGGAACACGTAGTGCCTGCTGTCACTCAACTACTGGCAGAATTAGAAACAGAGTTAGCAAACTTAGAAACCTCTGTCCAACCGACTTGGAATGGCTTAGTAGAACCGTTGCAGCGACTCGGAGAACGTTTAAGCTGGACTTGGAGTATTGTCGGGCATTTGATGGGGGTAAAAAATAGTCCAGAATTGCGATCGGCCCACGAAACAGTTCAGCCTCAAGTAGTACAATTTTGGAACAAACTCAGCCAAAGCCAGCCGCTTTACGAAGCTTTTAAAGCCCTGCGATCGAGTGAAAGTTGGGACGGCTTAGAATCAGCTCAAAAACGCATTGTAGCAGCAGCTCTCCGCGACGCGCAACTTTCCGGCATCAGTTTAGAAGGAGAGAAGAAAGAGCATTTCAATGTGATTCAATTAGAATTAGCAGAACTTTCTACTAAATTTTCCAACCACGTCCTCGACGCTACCAAAGCCTTCAATCTCACGCTGACAAATCAAGCAGAAGTTGATGGTTTGCCGCCGAGTTTGTTGAGTTTAGCAGCCCAAGCTGCCCGCGCTGCGGGTGAAGAAAATGCAACTCCTGAAAACGGCCCTTGGCGGATAACTTTAGATTTTCCCAGTTACGGCCCTTTCATGCAGCACAGTACCCGCAGCGACTTGCGGGAAAAGCTGTACAAAGCTTTAATATCTCGCGCTTCTAGTGGCGATTTAAACAACTGGCCGCTAATCGATCGAATTTTAGCATTGCGTCAGGAAAAAGCTGCTTTGTTAGGCTTTAGCAGTTATGCTGAATTGAGTTTGGCGAGCAAAATGGCTCCCAACGTTGCAGCAGTGGAAAGTTTGTTAGAAGAATTGCGCCAATCCAGTTATGATGCTGCGGTTAAAGATTTAGCAGAGTTGCGGGAATTTGCAGCAGCAAAAGGCTCGCCGGAATCAGCAAATTTGATGCACTGGGATGTCGGTTTTTGGTCGGAAAGGCGGCGAGAAGAACTGTTTGCTTTCAGTGCCGAAGAATTGCGTCCTTATTTTGCTTTACCGCAAGTGTTGGAAGGGTTGTTCGGATTGGTAAAACGCCTGTTTGGCGTGACGGTAAAAGCTGCTGACGGTCAAGCTCCTATTTGGCACCAAGACGTGCGATATTTTCAAATAGATGATGAAGCAGGAAATGCGATCGCCTATTTCTATTTAGATGCCTGCAGCCGTCCTGAAGAAAAGCGCGGCGGTGCTTGGATGGATGAGTGCATAGTCCGCGCTAAATTCGTAGAATTGGGAACGACTACCACGCGCTTGCCAGTGGCATATTTAGTGTGCAATCAAACTCCTCCAGTTGATGGCAAACCGAGTTTAATGACTTTTGGAGAAGTTGAAACTTTGTTTCACGAATTCGGTCACGGTTTGCAGCATATGCTGACAAATGTAGACTATCCGGGAGCTTCTGGCATTAATAATGTGGAGTGGGATGCCGTAGAATTGCCCAGTCAATTTATGGAAAATTGGTGTTACGATCGCGCTACATTATTCGGGATGGCAAAGCATTACGAAACTGGGGAAACTTTGCCGGAACACTATTATCAAAAACTGCTAGCAGCGCGCCACTACATGAGCGGTAGCGCTACGCTCAGGCAGGTATATTTTAGCTCGATCGATATCGAATTACACCACCGCTATCGATCGGGAGGTAGCGAAACTGTGCCTGATGTTCGCAATCGGATCGCTCAAACTACAACTGTTTTGCCACCGTTGAAAGAGGACGCATCTTTGTGCGCTTTCGGACATATTTTTGCAGGCGGTTATGCGGCGGGTTATTACAGCTATAAATGGGCGGAAGTGCTCAGTGCTGATGCTTTTGCAGCTTTTGAAGAAGCTGGTTTGGAGGATGAAAGCGCGATCGCTGCTACGGGCAAGCGTTTTCGAGATACAGTGTTAGGATTGGGCGGCAGTTTGCACCCGATGGAGGTTTTTAAAACTTTCCGGGGACGGGAACCGAGCACTAAGGCTTTGTTGAGACATAGCGGTTTGGCAGCTTAAATAGTTGATAGTGGAGAGTTGATAGTGGAGAGTTGATAGTTGATAGTCGATAGTCGATCGTCGAGCGCGAGGTTTTTTTAAGTAGGGCGATCGTAATTTGTAGGGACACGGCAGTGCCGTGTCCCTGCAGGTATGTGGCGATTTTTTGCTCTAATTTCCTGCATCAGTTTCAGAAGAAGATCGATCGTCCTGGGGAATTCTACCCTCGGATTTAGCTCGATCGATTGCATCTTGAATTAATGCCAATACCATATTGAAGACTTGCCGATAATGCGATTTGTAGCCTTTCTAGAACTGCCCCCGATCGCAAGTGAAATAATTCGGATTTTAACTCGTTACCGTAAAGAGTAAACTTTGATTCATTTGAAACTGGGTGTTTGATTTCGTAAAACACCCGGTTTTTTCGGGAGAAATACATCAGATAGTACCTGGTAAACTGACAGTCATTTTTGCGCGATCGCTAACGATAGATAATTGAACGACCGCCAAAAATCCAGTAAATTCCCAACTCAGCCTGTGTATCTTTTCTGTCAGAATAAGTAGGTAATATTACGCACGATAGATTTTAATTTAAGTTGATATTTCTTAATATTTCCGTTGGTGTCGTTTGTTAACAGCTAACAATTTTATCGGCAGCTAAAGAACGAAAAATTTACTGAATCTTTAATATAGAGCGGTCAGCAGCGCTAGTTTTTAAAGTTTTGATAAAGAGGACTGGACTCAACCTCAAACAAATTAAAAAAACGTAAGTAAAAATCACAAAGTTGAGTTACGATTAATTTGTTACTTGAAAAACAAAATAAATTTATATATGATGAGAAATAAGGATTAGCAATTTCTCGTTCACCTATAAATTGAGCTATTCATGGAAATTCAGTTAATTAATATCGGTTTTGGCAACATTGTATCTGCGAACAGAGTCATTGCAATTGTCAGTCCCGAGTCGGCACCAATTAAGCGTATAATTACTGATGCGCGCGAACGCGGACAATTAGTTGATGCTACTTACGGCCGCCGCACGAGGGCGGTAATTATTACTGATTCAAGTCACGTAATTCTTTCGGCGATTCAGCCGGAAACGGTGGCAAATCGTTTTGTAGTGAGCAAAGACGGTTCGGGTAAGGAGGACTGAGGTTCGATCGGTTGCAATTTAAACGCCTAAAGTTTAC
>JBOFTL010000101.1:0-2507 GCA_051652045.1 Microcoleus sp.
CATCGGCAAGCTACTTTTAGATAATTTATCAGATTCAGAAAAAGAAGAACGTGTTTTTGAAGTTGTCAATCATTTAAATCTTGGTCGAGTATTAGTGACTGGAGTAGAGCAAAAAAAAGAATTAGCAAAATTGAATTTATTGGCAGGAATCAAAGCAAAAAATTCAACGGCTTATTCTGGAGCATTAACCTATATTAATGCTGGGATGAATCTGTTGCCACTCGATGGCTGGGAAAGTCATTACGATCTGAATTTTTCGCTCTTTAAAGAACGTTCTGAAGTCGAGTATTTAAATGGAAACTTTCAAGAAGCAGAGCGATTTATCGAGCAAACAATAGAGCGCGCAAAATCGCCTTTAGAAAAAGCAAAAGTTTACAACATGGCGATCGTACAATATACGTTGCAAGCTAAGTATACAGAAGCCATTCAAGCGGGTCGTCAAGCGCTAGCCTTGGTGAAAATCGATCTTCCTGAAGAAGATTTTGAAAGGATGCGCGATACAGAACTGTCAATCGTTCAAGAATTTTTAAAAGAGCGATCGTTTGCCAATCTAGCCGAGTTACCAATCATGACAGATCCAGAGCAGAAAATGGCGATCGCACTACTTATTAGTATGGGACCGCCGACCTATCGCTCTCACCAAAGATTGTGGTCTGTCATTTGTGCCAAAGCAATCAATCTATGCTTGCAATATGGCAATACGCCACAGATTGGATATATTTACCCAGCTTTTGGAGGTTTGCGAGGATATGCTCTGAATAACTATCAAGGGACGAGGGAATTGCTAGAGGTAACGCTTCAGCTAATGAGGTCTTTTAACGATCGAGCCGCCGAAAGTGTTGCTTATTTGATGATTGGCAGTTCTCTGAGACATTGGTCGCATCCTTTAAGCGTTGCAACTGAAGATTATTTGTCCTCTTATCGAGTCGGCTTAGAGTCGAGCAATTTGCAATATGCAGCTTATGCATTCGGGCATAATATGTATTGCCGTTTTTATCAAAGCGTGCATCTCGACAGTCTCTGGGATGAAATTACTCGATCGTTAGCATTTAGTCAGAAATATAAAAATCAATGGGCGATCGATTTGCTGGTTGGGGGTCGGGCGATCGTTTCTGAGTTCATGAGTCAGAGTATCGATTGGAATGGTGCTGCCAACGAATCTCAATATCTAGAACAGTGTCGCGATCGGAAAAATTGGCAGGTGATTTGTATTTACAATATCTTGAAAACCCAGTTTCTCTTTTTTAGCAATCGACGAGATGAAGCCTTACAATATGGCAGACAAGCTGAGGCGGAAATTATTAATGTTGCTCCTCAAGGTTTACTCCCCTATGCTCGCCATCTCTTTATCTATGCACTACTACTGATATCTTTGCATCCCGATGCATCAGAGAGCGATCGAACCCAAAACTGGGACAAAATCTTAACGTATCAACAACAACTCCAAGTTTGGGCGCAGAACTGTCCTGAGAATTTTCTCCATCTGTGCTGTTTAGTCAAAGCTGAAGTTTCTCGAATTTCTCAATCGTTGTTAAAAGCAATCGACTACTACGATCGCGCCATTTCCCTCGCGAAAGAAAACGAATACATCCAAGAAGAAGCATTAGCCAACGAACTCGCGGCTAAATTCTACCTCGATTGGGGCAAAGAAAAAGTTGCCTCCGGCTATATGCGAGAAGCTTACTACTGCTACGCTAAATGGGGTGCTAAAGCCAAAACCGACGATTTAGAAACACGCTATCCTCAACTCCTCCAACCCATCCTGCAACCAGCTAGCCAACCTCCGACAGTTTTAGAAACCCTAGCCAGTATTGTCACCTCCTCTTACTCCATTCACTCCACCCACAGCAAAAGTTCCTCCAGCACCAGCGTCAATCACACTCTAGATTTCGCCGCACTGCTGAAAGTTTCTCAGGCGATTTCTCGCACGATTCAACTAGACGATTTAATTCAAACTCTGACTCAAACCATGCTGGAAAACTCTGGTGCAGACAAATGTGCATTGATGCTGTATCAGAACGAGCGATGGCAAGTACGGGCCATGGCCGATTTGCAACAAACTACACTGCAAACCGTACTTCTAGAAGACAATTCCACACTTCCCGTTCCACTGATTAACTACGTCAAAAATACGTTAGAAGCGATCGTTATCGACAACCTAAACACCGCTCTTCCGGTAGTATTCGACCCTTATCTCGAAAAATATCAACCCAAAAGCGTACTGTGTTTGCCGATCCTAAATCAAGGGAATTTAACCGGGATTTTGTATCTGGAAAATCGCGCAACGAAGGGCGTGTTTACGAGCGATCGCCTCGTCGTTCTCAACTTCCTCTGTACCCAAGCCGCGATCGCTTTAGAAAACGCTCGCCTCTATCGCCAAGTTCAGCAAACGTTAGAAGAACTTCAGCAAGCTCAACTCCAAATGGTTCAAAGCGAAAAAATGTCCGCGTTGGGTAACTTAGTGGCGGGAGTGGCTCACGAAATTAATAATCCGATCGGTTGTATTG
>JBOFTL010000102.1:0-9366 GCA_051652045.1 Microcoleus sp.
TTTCTAACTGGTGAAAGCCGATCGAATGTATTCTTGCAGGGTGAGACGGTAGCTGACTGCAAGTGCGGGACTGGAGTTGGCCTCGGTTGAGGGCAATTTTTGCCCAGTGTTGGGTCGCAAAGATTCGCATTTGACTAAGGCAACATCAAACCGACAGGGGTTATTTACTAAATCTAGGCGATTGCTGAGGAAAATTTCGGCTGTTTGCCAAAGTTTTGCTTGTTTAGCGGCACTAACAGCCAGCATTCCTCCTGCGTCCCAATTTCCCCGACTGCGGGTTTTGACCTCTACAAATGCTAGTGTGGGAAGTTGGGAAAGGGAAATTAATAATTGGGAATTTTTCTTACCTCCTTCGATCGCGTTTTCTGTATCTTTTCCGAGTGCGATGATGTCAATTTCTCCCCAGCGACAGCGGTACTGTCGGTGCAGGATTTCCCAACCTTGTTGCTGCAACCACTCGGAGACTAGGTTTTCTCCCAAAGTGCCGATGTTGCGGGTATTTGGGACTGTGCGGAAATTGCAGCCAGCATCGGGATTGGCGCGTGAAGCAAAGCTATCGCCGTCGGGCAAATCGCGCTTTCTGGTAGAATTCAATTTTGAACTTTCACGGCTTGCCATTAGCTTTAATTGCTATGAATTCTCAACTTCGACAACTTCGACAACATATTTATACTCGATCGATCGCTCTTGTTTTTATTTTAGCAGTTGCGGCAGGGGCGATCGCTCTTCGTCCCGCACCTGCTTTCGCTCTGGATTACAACAGAGAAGCTTTAGTGGGCGCAGATTTTACCGGGCGGGTTCTCACTGATGACAGTTTTACTAAAGCTAATCTCCGCAGCAGCAATTTTACTGATGCAGATGTGCGGGGCGTGAGTTTTTTTGCTGCCAATATGCAAGAAGCGAATTTTACTGGTGCTAACCTCAGTGGTGCTACTTTGGATTTGGCTCGCTTGGTGAAGGCTAATTTAACTAATGCCGTACTTGAAGGGGCTTTTGCTTACAATACTAAGTTTGAAGGTGCTGTCATTGATGGTGCTGATTTTACTGATGTTTTGCTGCGGGATGATATGCAGGAAAAACTTTGTAAAGTGGCAAAAGGTACTAACCCGGTGACTGGTAGAAGCACTCGCGAAACTCTTTTTTGCGATTATTAAACTGTCCCGATCGCATCAATATTCCTCGGGGCAATGCCAGGGCAATCGCCCTGGTTTTTCATGACTGCAAAACGTTTTTTATCGCAGTCGATCGACTGGATGCTATCTAATAAATAACAGCGCGATCGCTATACTACTGCTGGCGCGTCAGGTGCTAAAACTTCTGTCTTTAATTCTACTGTTCCTGCATCAAATTTTTCTCCTTTGCGAACGCTGAAACTGCCGTACAAAATTGAAATTTCAAAAATGTCTGTATGGATTAAAGCTGCTTTTCGGTGCGCGCCTTCACCCAAATGAATGCCGATCAAATCAGCTTCAATCTCTTGGATTTCTTCTTCATCATGTACTTCCCACGTAATTAATCGACAGTCTTGAAAAACTAAAGAGTAAGGATCTCGATCGCCCGTAGGATCGTAGATACATTCGATAACTACTTCATTTCCCCACAAAGAGACATTGACATTTGTCACCAGGGATGTGAGGCCACCTACATTAAGCAATTCATAATCATCTGCCATATTAATCCCTCACTTTTTCTCCTGTAATGTGCGTACCTGGAATTTGCTCGCCAAATTCATCGAGTGTTTGTAGGAGGCTACCATCTTTGTCAAGACGCAAACCCCTATTTATTCTTCTACCATCAAAACCATATCGCGGTGCTGGCAGGCGAACAACTTCATTATTAGTACGGACTATGACTTTTGATTTGTCAGCAAATTTGTATTCAGTATAATTTCCTAAAGAAATTTTTACCTTAGCACCCAATTCGCGCAAAAACTCATCAACTTCTTGACGAGTCATTCCGCTTAAGTCTCCAAATTCCGATGCAATTCCATTTCCTCCAACTCCCTGACTGGACACGCAAGTCTCCTCACCAACGGTTGCTTATTTTAGTTTAGCAGGTTTGGGCTATCGTGCCAAATTCTCTGTTTTTAAATCGGCTGTTTTAGAGTGTATGTTTTCTTGACTGGATTGGAAGGTATTACATATCGATGATGCGGATTGAAGTCCTTACTACGAACTTTTTTTTGAGGACTGAATTCCTCACTACGAACTTTTTCGATCGGGCGTCCTACTGAATTTGAGGAACTGATATTAAATCGGAAAAATTCACTTGACGCAGCCTGTCTAATTCTTCGATCCATTCTTGTTCCGCGAGAAATTGTTGGTGGTATTCTCTCGCTACTTCCGGGCTGTTAGCTGCATCGATTTTTTGCCACATATTCAGGGCGAGGCGGCGGCGTTTGATGCTGAGAATTTGTTCGATACAGGCTACGGCCGATCGAATGACTAAGGACGCACGCACTAACTCTTTTTCTGCTTTTTCACTTAAGTGGAATATATGAGACATTCGATCGATCTGGGTGGGATGTTCTATTAACATATCCTGCAACTTTAATATTAACTCAGATGGCGCTGTTTGTAAAGATATTTTATCCAAAATTTCGGCATTTAATATGTGATGCCACAAAAATCTGTGGTGGGATAGGCTAAATTGGATCTCTCTAGCTGCTATGGCTTCTCTAACATCTTGCCTGTGTTCGGGACAGTGCAAATAAATTTGCAATAATTGGGCTTCAGCTTCTTCTAAAAGAGTGCGGGCGACCGCAGTAAATCCCCCTTTAAAACTTTCTTTTCTGCTATTTGCTGCCTTGGTTCTGAGGTGTTTGTTGGGCTTGAGTTTGTTTCTAATTAGCAGGGGCATTGTCAAAGATTCATCTCGATCGAGCCGTTGGGCCCAATCGCTAACTACTTGACTCAGCAAAGTTTCTGCGATCATTTTAGTGAGTTTATAATCTCCTTTACTGATAATTTCTGCGCTTTTTTGTAAATAATGAGCTAGTTGATTGTCGTCGGTAATGTTGTTGAGCAATTTGACAATTTTTTGAGTGACTTGCTGGGAATTATCGGCTCGGTTTAAGTCTCGATCGACCAACATTTGTTGCAACTGCCAATCGAGCCACAATGGTGCATTTTCCAACAACTCTCGATAGGCTTCTGGCGAGTAAGTTTTGAGAAATTCGTCGGCGTCTTTGCCTTCGGGAATGTTGAGGACTCGCAGTTGCACTTCTCCTTGATAGGCGAGTTTTTCAATTTCTCCGATCGCCCTTGCTGCTGCTTGAATTCCGGCTTTGTCGGCATCGAAATTGAGGATGATTTGTTTTGATTCTGTATAGCGCAATAACTGTCGTACTTGGTCTAAGCTTAATGCTGTACCGAGGGAAGCAACAGCATTGGAAATGCCGGAAGCGTGCAGGGCGATCGCATCAAAATATCCCTCAACTACAATTGCTTTGTCTTCTTTGCTAATGGCATTTTTAGCTTTATCTAAAGCGAACAAAGTTTTACCTTTATCGAACAGTTCTGTCTCGGGAGAATTGAGGTATTTTGGCTGTTCGTCGCCGAGACTTCTGCCGCCAAAACCGATTACTCTACCTTGGGTATCGTGAATGGGAATGACTATGCGGTCCCGGAGGCGATCGTAATAGCCACTACCTCCCGATTGTCGCGGTTTAATTAATCCTGCTTGTTCTACTAATTGAACTGGATAGTGTTTTTGTTCTACCAAATAACTGTAAAGTGTTTCCCAACCTTGCGGGGCGTAACCTAATTGAAATTGTTGGATTGTTTCTTCATCAAGTTGTCGGGATTCTTTGAGGTAAGCTAGGGCTGCTTGTCCTTGAGATTGTCGCAAAGCGTGTTCGTAAAACTTGGCAGTTAGGGCTAAAATTTCATACAGTTGTTCCCGCAAAGAAATTTGTCGCTGCAATTCTTCTCGGTGTTCGGGCGTGACTGTTTGAATCGGTACTTGATAGTTTTTTGCTAAATCTAATACTACTTCGCTGAACGATCGCTTGTCTAATTCCATCAAAAATTTGATGGCATTACCGCCCGCACCGCACCCGAAACAGTAGTACATTTGTTTGGATTGACTGACGGTAAAACTGGGGGATTTTTCATCGTGAAACGGACACAAACCTACGAAATCTTTGCCCCGCTTCCGTAAGACGACGCGGCCGGAGATAATATCTACTATATCCGCTCTTTGTTTGACTTCTTCAATGGTTTCTTGGTGGAGGCGAGGAAAAGACATAACGATTTTGGATTTTGGATTTTAGATTTTTGATTGTAGATTGAGAGATTTGAGATTGACGATTGGAGATTGAGAGATTTGAAATTGACGATTGAAGATTTAAGATTTTGAATTTTTGATTGGAGATTGAGAGATTTGAGATTGACGATTGGAGATTTAAGATTTTGAATTTTTTGATTGGAGATTGAGAGATTGGAAATTGAAGATTTGGGATTGGAGATTGGGGTTTGGGATGGGAGATTGGAGATTTTGGATTGTAATTTAGATCGTAAATTGCAACTATAAAATTTTGTCGATTAGTAATTAAAGTGGCAAACCCTGCTAATGAGTAATTCAAATCTAAAATCTAAAATCTAAAATCTAAAATTCAAGATTGATTATTGTACAATACTGACACAGATCGCAAGGAGCAAAAAAATAATGCGGATTTTAATGATGGGCGGTACTCGGTTTATCGGGGTTTATCTGACTAAGATTTTAGCAGCACAGGGACATGAAGTGGTACTGTTCAATCGGGGGAACAAGCCGGTGCCGGTGGCGGGCGTGCAGCAAATTCAGGGCGATCGCACTAATGCCGAACTTTTGCAAGAAAAATTGTCTGGTGAAGAATTCGACGCTGTTTTTGATAACAACGGCCGCGAATTAAGCGATACAAAACCTTTGGCTGAAATTTTCAAGGGACGAGTTAAACACTTTGTTTACATGAGTTCGGCTGGGGTTTATTTGAAGTCGGATCTGATGCCGCATATCGAAGGAGATGCTACCGATCCGAAAAGCCGGCATTTAGGTAAATTTGAAACAGAAACTTATTTGGCAGAAGCGGGTTTACCTTGGACTTCGATTCGCCCGACTTACATTTACGGGCCGCAAAATTATAACGATTTAGAGGCTTGGTTTTTCGATCGCATCGCGCGCGATCGACCGATTCCCATTCCCGGAAATGGAATGCATTTTACCCAATTGGGGCACTGTCACGATTTAGCAAAAGCAATGGCGGCGGTGTTGGGAAATGAAAGGGCGATCGGGCAAATTTACAATATTTCGGGCGATCGATTTGTGACTTTTGACGGTTTAGCCCGCGCCTGCATTCAAGCAGCAGGTAAGTCACCGGATGCTATTAAGATCGTACACTACGATCCGAAGAAATTCGACTTCGGGAAAAAGAAAGCTTTCCCGATGCGCGTACAGCACTTTTTTGCTTCAGTTAATAAAGCGATCGCTGAGCTTAACTGGCAGCCGGAATTTGATTTGGTTTCCGGGTTGAAAGATTCTTTTCAAAATGATTATCTAGTTTCGGGGCGGGATAAAAAGGAGATAGATTTTTCTGTTGATGATGAGATTTTGAAGGCAGTTTAAAGTTAGTACAACTGACACGCCAGGGGTGAGAAACCGGGTTTTTACAAATACCTTCCGCCTGCACCGATATATGAGGTAAAAAACTGGTTTATTGGGGCTGATGCGTTCAGCGAGAGGTCAGAAACCGGGTTTTTATGAAAATCTTCCGATTGTACCGATAGATGCGGTAAAAACCCGGTTTCTTGGGGCTGATTTGTTGAGGAATTAAATTAGAGTAAGGTGCGCACTGCGCACCCTACGAATTATCAGTTAAATTAGAGTAAGGTGTGCAGTGCGCACCCTAGGTACTAGATGTGGATCTGGAGGGAAATAACATGAAATTTATCAATCCCAAAATTGATTTTGCCTTCAAAAAAATATTTGCTTCTGCTCAAAATACCGATATTCTGATTAGCTTCTTGAATGCCTTACTGTATGACGGGGAATCCATAATTGAAAGCCTAGAAATTATCGACCCTTATCTTGCACCTCCAATAGCCGGATTTAAAGAAAGCTGCTTAGATGTCAAAGCTCGCCTAAATGATAGTACATTTGTAATTATTGAAATGCAAGTTTTGAACGTTCAGGCATTTAGAAAACGGGTTTTGTATAATGCTGCCAAAACTTACGCACTGCAACTAGAAATGGGGAGAGTTTACGAGCGATTGCGGTCTGTAATCGCTTTGACGATCGTAGATTTTAAAATGTTTGACGATTCCCAAGATGCGATATCGCGATTTGTTTTCAAAGAAAGACAGCGACTATCTGATTATCCAGATAATCAGATGGAGTTAGTATTTGTAGAACTGCCAAAATTCCGGAAAGAATTGGATGAGCTAGAAACGATATCCGACAAGTGGATTTACTTTATGAAAACCACTGAAAATTTGGAAGAAGTGCCTCAAACAATGGCTGCTGTTCCGCAAATTCAGAAAGCTTTTGATATTGCTAATCGGGTTGGTTTGACTTTGGAGGAATTTAACAAGTTACAAGCTCAAGAGTTTTTTATTCAAGATCAGCTCGGCTCAGTAGCTTTAGGTCGAGAAGAAGGTCGAGAAGAAGGTCGAGAAGAAGGGCGGCAACAAGGTCGGGAAGAAGGGCAGAAACAAGGACAAAGAGACTTAATTATGCGCTTGCTGAGTCGCCGTTTTGGTGAAGTTAACCCCGATTTTGCTAGCAGAATTAATGAATTGTCGATCGACCAACTATACAGTTTAGCAGAAGCATTGTTGGACTTTTCAAATGCGGAAGATTTAACAGCTTGGTTGCAAGCTAATTCTCAATAAATTGACGGGCGAGTGGGCTACCCCTCCCCAGCCCTCCCCTTAGCAAGGGGAGGGAGCAAGATTGCAATACGATCGCTCGCCAATTAGCTAAACTTAGTTAAGTCCAAAACCTCGATCGCTAAAACCTTCTCTCCTAAATAACTAAAGCATCCTTCCTGATTCCCTCTTCCTAATTTGGCATGAACCATGACGCATAGGCAATAATTAATCCGCTACATCCGCTGCAACATCCGTTACCCTTCTTCCTAATTTGGCATGAACATGACGCACATTCAATAATTAATCCGCAACATCCGCTGCAACATCCGTTACCCCTCTTGCTAATTTGGCATGAACCATGACGCATATGCAATAATTAATCCGCAACATCCGCTGCAACATCCGTTGCCCTTCTTCCTTCGACACAGGTAAATTTCATGTTTGGAACAACTCTAGGCAGCCGCTACAGTATTATCCGTCACTTGGGAGGCGGCGGATTTGCTCAAACTTACTTAGCTGAAGATAAGCAGTTACCGGGAAATCACCTCTGCGTCGTCAAGCAACTCAAACCTCAAGCAACAGATCCCGAAACTTTGCAGGTTGCTAGGCGGTTATTCGATACCGAAGCGCAAGTTTTGTACAAGTTGGGAAATCACGATCGCATTCCCCAACTTTTTGCTTATTTTGAAGAAAATCAAGAGTTTTATCTAGTTCAAGAATTTATCGAAGGTCACGATTTAAGTCAAGAAATTTCACCCCCAATTGTAGGGGCAGTGTCCCCGTGCCCGCCCCCACAAATTCACCCGTGTTCCCCTCCACAACAAGGGGGAACTGGTAGTGGTATGAAAGAAAATGAAGTTATTACTATTTTACAGGAAATTCTCGAAGTTTTAGATTTTGTCCACCAGCAAAATGTGATTCACCGCGATGTCAATCCCCGCAATATCATCCGCCGCAAAAAAGATGGTAAATTAGTTTTAATTGACTTCGGTGCAGTGAAAGAAGTTACTACAAAAATCACCAATCCTCAACTAAAAAACAGCTTGAGCGTCAGCATCGGTACTCCCGGTTATATGCCTAGCGAACAAGCTCACGGCAATCCAAAACTCAGCAGCGATATCTATGCGGCTGGGACGATCGCAATTCAATTTCTCACGGGTATAGTTCCCCATCAATTACCAAAAGATCCGGATACGGAAGAAATAATTTGGCACGATAAAACATCGGTCAGTTCTGAATTTGCTAAAGTCTTAGATAAGATGGTGCGCTACGATTTTCGGCAGCGTTATGCGAGTGCCGGCGAAGCACTGCAAGCTATTAAATATTTGCAAAATTCTGGCATCAGTACCGTGCCTGTAGTAGTTCCTGCTGCACCCCAAAAATCGCCGAAATCGCGCATCAAATTGTATAAAAAGATTGGGGCGATCGCGGGCTTAATTTGTGTTAGTATTGTTGCCTCTCTATATGCTGTTAAAACCTTTAATTCTGCCAGTGCTACGGAACTGCACAATCGGGGAAATACTCTTTACAATTTAAACCGATTTGAAGAAGCTCTAGCTGCCTACGATCGCGCCATTAATCTCCGCCCCGATTACGCGGAAGTTTGGCAAGAAAAAGCGAAAACTCTGTACGAGTTGCAAAAATATTCAGAATCGCAATCGGCTTATGACAAAGCCATAGAATTAAAACCAGATTATTTAGAAGCTTGGACGGGACGGGGTTATGCTTTGGACAAATTGCAGAAGTCTGAAGGGGCGATCGAATCTTTTGAAAATGCTTTGAAAATTCAGCCGGAGTATGCCCTAGCGTGGCAGGGAAGGGGCGATGCGTTGTTAAATTTGCAGCGGTACGAAGAGGCGATCGCCTCCTACGAAAAAGCCGTACAATTTCAGCCGGATTTGGAGCGATCGTGGTACAATCGGGGACGCGCTCACCAAAAATTGAAACAGTACGAGCCAGCCGTTCAAGCTTATCAAAAAGCTGTGGAAATTAAATTTGACAATGCCGAAGTTTGGTACGATTTAGGCAATGTTTTTTTGGAATTGAATAAGAACCAAGAAGCCTTTGAAGCTTACGAAAAAGCCGCGCGCTTTCAGCCAAAAGATTATCAAACTTGGTACAGTAAAGGCATTGCTTTGCTGAAAATGCGCCGCCACGAAGAAGCTGTAGCAGCTTACGAACAAGCTGTGAAAATTAAACCAGATTATTATCAAGCATGGTATAATTTAGGTTGGTCTTATCACGAATTGCGCAAGTACGAACAGGCGATCGAATGTTACAGCCGAGCCTTAGATTTGAATCCAAAAGAAGAGCGGGGATGGTACAATAGAGGCAACGCTCAATACAATTTAAAACGCTACGAAGATGCGATCGCTTCCTACAATGAAGCTGTTTTTGTCAGCCCCGAACATTACGAAGCTTGGTACAGTCGGGGCAATGCACTTGTGGCGGTAAAAAGATATCAAGATGCGATCGATTCCTACGATAAAGCAATTCGCTACAAGCCGGATTACGGTGC
>JBOFTL010000103.1:0-5105 GCA_051652045.1 Microcoleus sp.
AGTAAACTTCATTATCTCGATAGGCACCGATTTGCAGCAAATAGCGAGTTTCTGAGTCGTTAGCTAACAACTGCATCAAATTTAAAGAAGCAGTATCAGCCCACTGCAAATCGTCTAAAAATATCACTAAAGGATGGTCAGCAGCCGCGAAAACTTGAATGAATTGCTGCAGGGTAAAATTAAAGCGATTTTGCGCCGCCATCCCGAAAAGTTCTTCAACGGGAGGTTGTTTGCCGATCAAACATTCCAATTCGGGAATCACATCAATAATTATCTGACCTCGATCGCCCAAAACAGCCAAGATTTTACTTTGCCAATCTTGAATTTGCGCGTCACTTTCTGTCAGTAATTGTCCCATTAAATCGCGGAAAGCTTGAACGAAAGCACTGAAAGGAATGTTTCGTTGAAATTGGTCGAATTTACCTTTAATAAAGTAGCCTCGTTGTCGGACAATGGGTTTGTGAACTTCATTCACTACCGAAGTTTTACCAATTCCCGAAAAACCCGCAACTAGCATGATTTTGACTCCCCCTAGCCCCCCCTTACTGTAGGGGCAATCCCTCCGTGGTTGCCCCGCTTGGTGGGGGTTAGCAACTCGATCGAATGCTGCCAATAATTCCGCAACTTCTGTTTCTCTACCGTAAAGTTTTTCAGGAATTAAAAAGCGATCGCTGATATCTCGCTTGCCCAATTTAAAAACTTCGATTTTAGCAGTTGCTTGCCATTGATTCCAGCAAGTTTCCAAATCCCATTTCAATCCCAAAGCACTTTGATAGCGATCTTCAGCATTCTTCGCCATCAATTTATCGATAATTGCCGACACAACAGGTGGAATGCTAGAGTTAAAATTGCTAGCAGCAGGCGGTTTTTCAGCAATATGAGAGTGAACTAATTCCAGGGCATCTGCCGACTGAAAAGGCAACTTTCCTGTCAGCAATTCAAAGAAAGTAACGCCTAAAGCATAGAAATCGCTGCGGTAATCGATCCCTCGATTCATGCGTCCCGTTTGTTCGGGAGATAAATAAGCGAGAGTTCCTTCTAAAACTTGAGGATTAGCAATGGTTTGAGTTTCTCTTGGCAGCAAAGAAGCAATGCTAAAATCGATTAATTTAACTTCTTTGGTATCGGGATTAATTAAAATATTTGCAGGTTTGATATCTTTGTGGATGACGCGGCAGCGAATCAGTTGTTCGAGGATCGAAACAGTTTGAATTGCTATCGGGAAAAACTCCTCAAGGGAAAGCGGACAATATGTCAACGGTAGTTTTACTGATGTTTTGCCTGCGGGATTTTCAGAAAAGTGCGATCGACTGCTCGCTCGTTCAGTAAGATATTCTGAGAGAGAGATACCGCCAAAATCAGACATTACCAAAGCATAGCCGTTGCGGTGCGCTTCCAAGGACAAAGGCCGAACAATTCCCGGCAAATCGAGGTTTTTCGCAATAGTGTACTGATTGCGGAATTGAACTAATTCGCTGAAGCTGGGATATTCATTGCGTAGCAGTTTCACAACGACAGGTATCGCATCTGACTCTCGAAGAGCTCGGTAAACTAGAGTGCGAGTACCTGCATAGATTTGTTCGAGAATTTGATAACCTGAAAGCGCAACAATAGATTTGTTCATATTTGCTGGATTGCCCTGGCCGTAACAAAATTGAGGATAAAAAAAGTTTGATTCCTCAATTATATTCATATTTTTTAGTTGGCAAGTATAAAGTTTGGCGATCGCAAATCCGAGCGATCGAAATGCGGATTATTACGCAGTAATCAAAATCATCGCATTCTCAGCAAAATCACTGATTAGAAGGAAGAAGGAAGAGGGAAGAAGGAAGGCACGACACGGATTCGGACACGGATACACGGATGGATTATTTAGTGTGTATCATAGCTAAGAGGGAAGAAGGAATAGGGAATAAGGAAAAAGGAAGAAGAAGGAAGATCCTGCTAACGGTAAGCTCTCTAGCAATTGGAATCTTACGTTTAGTTACTTGTTTCCTCGATCGATATTTCCTCGATCGAGCGTTTCTCTGCACCGTGACTGCGGGATACAATACTTTAAAAGCTTACCTATAGCGGTGCGCAGTGTACACCCTACAGATAGAGTTCGATCGACTATTTTCCAATGCAAAATCTGCTGAAAATTCGATCCAATACCGACTCGGTTACTTCTTCCCCCGTAACTTCGCCCAAGGCTTGAATCGCGCCACGCAAGTCGATCGTCCAAAAATCTAAAGGCAATTTATTTTTAATAGTATCCGCACATTGTTCTAAAGAAATCTTGGCTTGCGTTAAAGCTGCTGCTTGCCGCTGGTTGATTGCTAAGTCTGTATTCGCTGCTTGCAAACTTCCCTCACTGACGGCTGCTAAAATCGCTGTTTCTAACTCTGGTATCCCTCGATCGATCGCGGCTGCTGTCGCAACAATTCGGTGATTTTCCTGGACAAAAGGCAATTCTGGAATAGTTTTAACTAAGTCGATTTTGTTGATAATTATAATGACATGGCGGTCTTTTACTTGCGCGTAAATTTCCGCATCACCATCAGTCCAACCGACTCCGGCATCAATTGTAAGCAATACTAAATCAGCTTGTTGGGCGGCGGTTCGCGATCGATCGACTCCAATTTTTTCTACTCGATCGTCCGTTTCCCGAATTCCTGCAGTATCGAGCACCTGTACCGGAATTCCTCCTACAACTAACTGCGATTCTACCACATCCCGCGTCGTACCGGGCAAATCCGTAACGATCGCCCGATCGCTCTTACTCCAAGCATTTAACAAACTCGATTTTCCCACGTTCGGCCGCCCGACAATCGCTACTTTTAAACCAGTTCTCAACAATTCTCCCCGATCTGCTGTGGCTAAAATTGCTGATAATTTATCCAAAACTCGATCGATTTGTAATGCAATGTCAGCTTCATTTAAAGGTGGTAAATCTTCCTCAAAATCTATTCGCGCTTCAATTTCTGCCAGCAAATCCAAACAAGTAGTTCTCAATTTGCGGATCGGTGAGGCTAATTTTCCCTGCAAACCGGCTAAAGCACTTTGGGCAGCGGCGGGAGATTTTGCTCCCACCAAATCAGCGATACTTTCTGCTTGGGTTAAATCCAGCCTGCCGTTCAAAAAAGCCCGCAGCGAAAACTCTCCCGGCCCGGCCAATCTCGCGCCATTTTCCAAACATAATTGCAAGACTTGCTGCACCGCAATAATCCCGCCGTGACAGTGAAATTCTACCACATCTTCGCGGGTAAAAGAACGCGGCGATCGCATGATTAACAGCAAAGCTTCGTCAACTAATTGATGAGTTTGAGGGTGGTAGATATGGCCGTAAATAATGCGGTGAGACTCCCAAATTTGCTTGCCTGGAGCGCGAAATAGAGTTTTAGCAATTTTTAAAGCTGCGGAACCGGAAACGCGCACGATGCCAACGCTGCCTTGTTGGGGAACGATGGCTGTAGCGATCGCCGCGATCGTTCCTTCTTTTGTGAGTGATTCTGACATTTTTCAGGGATTTCTTATTAAATATTTATCGCTAGTCTGATATCTGGAATGCTTCCCTTGTAACTGCATTTAATTGCTGTATATATAGACTTCCTAATTCTCCAAGTCGTCTGATAATTAATCTGCGGGATACGGTAGCTATGCGAGTCACTCTAACTTTAGAGGAGACTCGCAGTCCAGTTTGATAAAATTCTGGATCTTCAACTTGAAGAGCAAATTCTTCAGTATTCAAGCTGGTAACATTTTGAGACGAAATAAAGCAAAGAGTAACTTCATCAGGAACTGATATAGCACACAGCGCTACAGCCGGACGCAATTTTCCCTGACTCAAATCGGTAAAGGGAAATTCAACTAATACAATATCTCCTTTTTTTAGTATCACGCTATCGGCTCTCCATCTTCTATAGTGTAAATATCGGGTTCGTCACACAAAAAGTCAAAACAGCCACCTATTTGAGCAAGCTGTACGAGTTCTTGAGTCGAAGGATAGGGGATGTTGGCTAATAATTTTTCTACAATCGCTAATTGCTCGTCTGCTGAGAGAGCCAGGATAACTTGAATTAGAGAGTCAACGAGTTGTACGTTCATGAAAATCACCTGTTGCCCAGTTTTTTAATTATACAGGTATCATTTACCGGATAAACAGATCTCGAAAAAAAAATCAATCTGTTAAAATTTATTAGATATAACTGGAATTTTTGCGGCAAGTTTAATTATAATTATATCGGGGAGCGCATCTAGTGCCAAAGCACACTGATAACAGACCCGATCGCAAACTGCCACTGATGTTAGTGGGGCGATCGATCGCATCAGCTATCGGCAATCAATTCAATACTTTGTTGAAAAAAAACTGTCACATCACATGAGTTCGTTTGAGAGCGATCGGCGGTTGTTTTTGTCCGGATTCAGGGCTACCTCAAAATCGGGGCGAGCTCGCCGGAATTGGATGCGTTGGTGGCGCTACTATTACAAGCGCTTTCTCCGGCTGCGCGGCACTCCCGAATCAATTGCTAGAGGTTTTGCCGCCGGAGTATTTACGGGAATGTTTCCGATTTTCGGATTGCAAATCGTCGCGGGAGTAGCCCTGGCAACTTTGTTGCGGGGTAACAAAATCCTGGCAGCGGCGGCAACTTGGATCAGCAATCCAGTTACTAATTTGCCGATCTGCATTTTAAACTTTCAAGTAGGTCGGTGGGTACTGGGTTCCGATCGAGCATTTAATCCGCAAAACATCACTTCTGCAGATCGTTTACTCGAATTCGGGACTGAATTTGCGATCGAGTTGTTAGTAGGTTCCTGTGCGGTGGCTGCGGTATGCGCTGTTGGCAGTTATTTTCTGGCACTCAGGGCGATTCGCCGCGCGCGCAAACGCAGGAAGTTTTTGCGATCGCAAAAGTTAGCAAACCCTAATTAAAAACTGAAGGCTTAAAACATCAGCTTTTTGCCCAAATTAACCGTATTTTTACTGATATTAAAGGCTGGAGGGCAGCTTTTTCGTAAAAAAATCCGGTTTCCAGTAAAATCTCAAATCTCAAATAGGATTAACTTTGGTTATCCTGATTTTATGCACTATTAAAAACTAACAGGGAGGAAAGCAAGGCATGACG
>JBOFTL010000104.1:0-11492 GCA_051652045.1 Microcoleus sp.
ACTTTATTAGGCTTTTGCTCGGGTGAAAGAATTTCAACGATCCAATCGGGTGGTAAATTAAACCTATCGGGAACTTCACCCGTCTCAGTAAAAGGAATCTGTGTCCAGAGAAAAACGACTAGATCGGCAACGATCGCCCGATTGCCAAAACTACAGCGCAATTCGGGAAAAGCATAGGCAATTCGATCGCTTTCGCAGACGCGATTCACCGCATCGCAGAGTTTTCCTTGGAGGCGGCTGTGTCTTCCTTTGGGCATCGGTTTCTGAATTATTTCGCCTTCGATATATTCGCTCGCAGGTTTGGTTTCTGGCTGTTGGAGAAACTCTTCTAGAGTTAATTTTGTTTGGGAAATGGCGATCGTCATATCAGCAAGTTATTGGATCGTCGGCAATCAAACTCTATCTCAATGGGAGGTTTTTAACCTAAAATGGTATTTTTATATTATACGCTCCTGCGCGGTACGATAATAGGATTATATTGTTCGGCGACTAATCAGAAAATTATTAAGACAGAGTAAAACAGTTTTGTAGTTTGAGGAGTCAGTCAAGTATGGGAAACCTGATACGGTTGATGCGATCGCCGAGATCGCTAGGTTTTTGGGCAGCAATCGCCCTAATGGTGATGACGGTGCTTCCCTGTTCAGCACCGGCAAACGCTGCACCCAAGTCACAAAGGGAAAGCACCTCAGCGGTAGCGAACCGCCGCAATACTGTCCGCTTGCGTGTCAAACACAGAATTACGAAAGGAAGATGGATCGAAGTTAACTTGTCCAGACAGCGTTTAACTGCTTGGGAAAATAGCAGAGTCGTTTATTCCACAGCAATTTCCAGCGGTAAGCGTTCGACTCCTACTCACCGAGGCGTGTTTGCCATCCAAAGTAAATATCGCGCCAAGACTATGCGGGGACGGGGATACGTCGTGCCTAACGTTCCCTACACGATGTTCTACTCTGGCCCCTATGCCATCCACGGGGCTTACTGGCACAACCGCTTTGGTAGGCCCGCCAGCCACGGATGTATAAATCTGCCCGTAGGTCAAGCCCGCAGGCTGTTTCGTTGGGCTGGAGTGGGAACGAGAGTGGTAATACGTTAGCTGAAACCCCCAAAAGCTTACCAAATGCGCGCTGACTCATTGTTCCGCGCGCCGTTTTAATAATTTCACTTAAAAGCTATGCGATCGGCTCTACCAATCTACTGACTAACTGATACATCAACTATATTTTCCAGATGACTCAGCAGCCGCCGCGAGTCTATCCATCACGGCTCTACCAATAACTGCTAACTCACTAATGGGTATACATTGAATTTTCCTAAGCAAATCGTTGGTATCTACTGGTTCAAGCATGGGCTTGCCTTCGAGATGAGCCATAAGCTCTTCCATCGTAAAGCCTGCTCTTGTCGCAATCTGAGTCAAATTTTTCGTATCCGGGAGCACCTGACCTTTTTCCCAATACATGACAGAAGCGGCTGACACTCCCAACAGTCTGCCAAAAGCGCTCAAACTCATCGAGCCACGCGCTAATTTAACAACTTCGCTTAGTTTCTTCCTAGCTTCTGCGTCCACAGTATCAGTCACCAGATAACCACAATTCCTAGTTTACTTATGTAACAACAAATTTGTCTGTCTTGCTTGACAGCAGAACTTTTAACAGATATTGTTTAAATAGATTTAAAGCTTTAATTTTATTGAAAGCAGGTTATTGAGAAACACCCATGACTAAGAAACGCACCCGTCAAAGCCTTACAG
The DNA here is from genome assembly GCA_051652045.1 of Microcoleus sp. Lineage (GTDB taxonomy): Bacteria > Cyanobacteriota > Cyanobacteriia > Cyanobacteriales > Microcoleaceae > Microcoleus. Next base: position 1,748 of record JBOFTL010000104.1, read on the forward strand.
CCTCCGGTTGGCTAAAACCCCAGCGCTGGCAAATCTCCAAAACAGAAGCAGCCACAGCTCTGAGAATACCAGTCAACCGCATCGTCAAAGTCTACCCCAAACAGCATCAGGTAATAGTTGTGTATCTAAATAGAAAAGGACAAAAATGCAGTTCCTTTTTCAGTTACCGCCTATTTGCTAGATGGGAACAAGAGGCGATCGCAGCCATAGCCAGTTGCAAAAACCAGCAAGCCCTCGCACCTCTAGAAATAATCGTACAGTACGATATCGAACATTTCAAGTATCCAGTGGCGATCGCCGATGCCATTTGGGACGCCCTGCTCGATCGCATTTCCCGCCTCACCAGGGAATTCAGGCTCAGCAAACAGTGTGCCTAAATTCCCCATCAACCCATTAATTAGTAGAAGCAGCCAGCTCAGCCAAACGTTCCTGCTGATCCTGAGAAATGCAAGTCTGAATAATCGCCTCGATATCCCCTTCCAAAACAGTATTGAGCGAGAAATTCTCCCCCAAACGGTGGTCGGTAGCCCGATTATCCTTATAGTTGTAAGTGCGGATTTTCTCCGATCGCGAGCCAGTACCCACCTGAGCCAAACGCCGCGACTTCACCTCATCCTGCTGTTCCCGCAACTTCATCTCGTAGAGCTTAGCCCGCAAAATCTGCATCGCCCGCTCCTTATTCTGCAACTGACTCCGTTCCTCAGTACAGAAAATCCGAATTCCCGTCGGCTTGTGGAACAAATCCGCAGCAGTTTCCACCTTGTTCACATTTTGACCGCCAGCACCGCCCGATCGAGCCGTACTCATTTCAATATCCTTCGGATCGATGTGAATCTCCACATCATCAACCTCCGGCATCACGGCCACCGTCGCCGTCGAAGTGTGGACTCGCCCGCCAGCTTCAGTTACAGGCACTCGCTGCACCCGGTGTACGCCAGCCTCAAACTTCAGCTTGCTGTAAACGCTGTCGCCCGTAACTTCCAGAATCACCTCTTTAAAGCCGCCCATTTCCGCCAGCGATTCGCTCACCAACTTCACTTGCCAGCCTTGAGTTTGAGCGTAACGGGTATAAAGTCGCAACAAATCTCCCGCCCAAATACTGGCCTCATCTCCGCCAGTACCCGCCCGAATTTCTAACATAATATTCTTGTCATCATTCGGATCGCGAGGCAGCAATAAAACCTTCAAACGGCTTTCCAAATTATCCAATTTAGACTCAAGTTCTTCAACTTCTAGAGCCGCCATTTCTTGCAATTCGCGATCGCCCGCAGCCTCTTTCAATACTTGTTTAGCACCCGCCAAATCTTCCTGAGTGCTTTTCCACAAGTTAAAAGTATCGACCACTTCTTCCAAGGACGATCGAGCTTTAGCTACCCGTTGAAACTCTTGATTGTCTCTAGCAACATCCGGGTCAGCCATGCGGCGAGTCAACTCATTAAAAGTTTGCTCCACCGACTTCAATTTATCCAGCAAATAAGATTCAGCCATTGTCAGTTGTCCTCAAATCGATTTTAGATTTTAGATTTTAGATTTTAGATTTTAGAATTGAAGAGAAATTATGATGCAATATTCGATCGAAATCGAGTCGATCGAACTCAAATGCCAACTTGTAAATCTTCAACCTAAAATCTTAAATCCGAGGGGTGTAAGTTGTCGCCAGAAATGTCGCGAGAGAAAATTACTCCCAACAAACTGCGGACAAATGACAATCCGGCTACTTTTTCTTTTTGCCTTTACCAGCCTTAGCGTCAGCTTTCGGAGTCTCCATTTTGATCGGTCCTACATTCGTAGCATCTGCTTTCGGCATTTCTACCTCTGTCATGCCGTACTTCCGCATAAAGCGTTCTACGCGACCTTCAGTATCAATAATCTTCTGAGTGCCAGTATAAAAAGGATGATTGCCCGACCACACATCAACCTGCAGTTGAGGCTTAGTCGAACCCACCGTCATCACCAGTTCGCCATTGCAGTAAACCTTAGCTTCTGGATACCACTCAGGATGAATCCCAGCCTTTGCCATTGTTTTTAACTCCTTATTTTTTCACATTACTACTATTTTAGCTGTTCCGGGACTTGCGCACCAACAACCGCCGTAACTTATTTTGAAATCCTCTTTATTGTTGAAGAGCGGGATAGAGGGAGAGAGAGGAAGGGGAAAATTTAGTGACTGAGTTCAAAAATTACGGTAGCAAACCCAGATCTGCGATCGGAAGTAAACTTTGAAAAAAAGAGGATGAAATTGGGAAAATTTTCCTTCTTCCTTCTTCCTAACACCCGCTATACCTAATACATTGCCCCCAACCAATCCCCCATCCGCTACATCCGCTGCAAAATCCGCTGCCCTTCTTCCTTCGATTACCGTTTCGAGTATTGAGGAGCCTTCCGAGCTTTCCGCAAACCGTACTTTTTCCGTTCTTTAGCCCGCGGGTCGCGAGTCAAATACCCTTCAATCTTGAGAGGTTTGCGATTATCCGGGTCTAATTCACACAGCGCTCTAGCCACACCCAAACGAATCGAATCCGCCTGACCTGTCAGCCCGCCACCTTCAACCTTCACCAAAATATCGTACTCATTTTCCAGGCCCAAAGTTTCCAGAGGAGCTTTAGCGAGGGACAAATAAGCAGGGTTGAATTGCAGGTACAAAGTCCCGTCTTTACCGTTAATAGTCATTACCCCAGTGCCCGGAACCAAGCGCACCCGCGCTACCGAACACTTGCGGCGGCCTGTACCCCAGTACACAGCGCGACCGGACGTTTCTGTTGCTTGCATGATTAATTTCCTCCGGGAATCGTGTTAACAATTAACTGTTCGGGTTTTTGAGCTTGATGCGGGTGGTCGGGACCAGCATACACTTTCAACTTGGTAAACAGTTGTCTGCCCAAAGAATTGTGCGGTAGCATTCCGCGCACGGCTTCTTCAATAATTCTTTCAGGCAAACGCGCTTGCAGTTTGGCAAAAGTTTCTGTTTTCATACCGCCCGGTCTGCCAGAGTGGCGGCGGTAGATTTTTTGGCTGCGTTTTTTGCCAGTAACGGCAATTTTTTCAGCATTGATAACAATTACGAAGTCACCGGTATCGAGGTGGGGAGTGTAAGTCGGCTTATTTTTTCCCCGGAGGTACATGGCAATTTCCGTTGCCAGACGGCCCAGCCGTTGGTCGGCTGCATCGACCACATACCAGTTGCGGTCGATCGAATCTTGAGTAGGAACGTAAGATTTGTTCATTGTCAGTTGACAGTTGATAGTTGACAGTTGTTTGGGAGTTCTCAGTTTTGAGTTTTGAGTTTTGAATTAAGAACTGTCTTTAACTCAAAACTCAAAATTTAAAACTCGCTTAAGTTGACAGCTTGCCCTGAGCTTGTCGAAGGGTTGACAGTAGATCGTTGTCAGTTATTATCTGTTGTTATTTGTTAGTTGTTACTGGTTATTTGTTTTTATATTGAAATAACTCCTAAACCAATAACTAATGACTAATGACTGATAACTAATTTTGGCTGAGAGTCGTACCAGACATCTGGAGAAAAGGGAAAATCTTGATAGCCAACCCGCAGCAAGCACAAACCGCAAGCGGGGGCGGCATATTTTACCACATCTCGGCGTTCGTTAACCCAGATATCTGTAAAACTGTCGATCGCCCTTTCGCCGCGACCCACCTGCACCAGCAACCCCACCAGCAGGCGCATCATCCCGTACAGAAACCCGCTCGCCTGAACTTCGATATAAACCAAAGGCCCGGAACGCTGGCACTCTGCAGCTTGTACGTCCACCCAAGAATGGGGGCGAGCCGACCCCGCACGGTGAAAAGCAGCTAAGTGATGTCGCCCGATTAGCGGTGTCAAAGCTGCTTGAATTTTTAATTCATCTATCGGTGCGTGGTAGCAGTGCCAAGCAAAAGGACGCACGAATAGATTGGGGATCGGGTCAGTATAAAGGGTGTAGCGATAGCGCCGCCAACTGGCAGAGAACCGAGCGTGCCAGGTAGGTGCCACCTTTGCCGAAGCTCGAATTAAAATATCTTTTGCCAGTCGAGAGTTGAGAACGTCTGCCCAGCGGTGAGCCGGAATCGGGCCGCAGGCGTCGAAATGGGCTACTTGAGCGGCGGCGTGAACTCCCGCATCAGTTCTCCCGGCCGCGTGCAGCGTTACCGGACGTTTCAGGACGATCGAAATTGCTGTTTCAATTTCTTCTTGTACTGTACGCTGGTTCGGCTGTCGCTGCCAACCGTGAAAGTTAGTCCCGAGATATTGGATAACCAAAGCAACGCGCTGTATCGATTTTGGATTTTCGATTTCGGATTTTGGATTGTGAGTCATAAATCAAAAATGTCCAAAATTTCCAATCCAAAATTTAATTAAACCAGTTCGACGATCGCCATTTCGGAGTTGTCTCCTTGGCGGGGAACGGTGCGCACGATGCGGGTGTAGCCGCCCTTGCGGGAACCGTACCGTTCTTTTGCTCCTTCAAACAAGGCGTGTACTAGCTGTTTGTCGTAGATATAGCCCATTGCTTGGCGGCGGGCCGCCAAGGAGCCATCTTTGGCCAGGGTAATCATCCTGTCCGCCTCAGAACGCAGCGCTTTAGCGCGGGCTAGAGTGGTAGTGATTTTACCGTGGCGGATTAATTCGGTAGTCAGCGAGCGCAGCAGGGCGCGGCGCTGGTCAGCCGGTTTGCTGAGTTGGGGAACGCGACAGCGGTGACGCATAGTAATTGGTAATTGGTAATTGGTAATTGGTAATTGGTAACTGGCAATTGGGAATGGGAAGTAACAGCGGGTGATTTTAAGTCCGTTACCGATTATTGCCCATTCCCTCGTTTAAGTTGCCCGTTGCCCATCGCTTAACTTTTCGCTTTTTCCTGTGGCAAAGTAATGCCCAAGCGCTTTTGCAAAGCTTCAATCACTTCTTCAGCAGATTTCTGCCCGAAGTTTTTGATCTCAAGCAAATCTTCTTGGGTATAATCCAATAAGTCTGCAACTGAGTTGATCTGCGCCCGTTTGAGACAGTTGTAAGCCCGAACTGACAACTGCAACTCTTCTATAGGAATCTGGCTGGTCGGATCTGTCTGGCCTCCATCTATAGGTGTCACGCTGTCCGTGATATCTTTCAGCGGGGCAAACAAATCTACCAAGATGTGAGCAGCCTGAGTTAGAGATTCTTGGGGTGTCAAACTGCCATCCGTCCAAATTTCCATAATCAACCGATCTTTCTCCATAGAGCCGCCTACCCGAGCGTCTTCCACGCTGTAGTTGACTTTGCGTATGGGCATAAAAATAGCGTCAATTTGGAGAAAATCTAAAGCCGATCCTTCATCGCGCGATCGATCTACAGCTCGATAGCCTATGCCTCTTTCAATTTTGAATTCCATCTCCAGAACTGACCCAGGTGATAGAGTAGCGATGTACTGAGAGCGATCGACTATTTCTACCTCTGAGGGCAAATCGAATCTATCGGCCGTCACAGTTGCTGGCCCTTCGATGCGCAACCTGCCGATTTGCGGCTGCTGGGAATGACTTTTGAGAACGACCTCTTTCATGTTCAGCAGGATTTCGATAACATCCTCCCGCACCCCTTCGATCGTGGCAAACTCATGATTGACACCTGCGATGCGAACAGAAGTTACCGCCGATCCTTCCAAATTTGACAGCAGGACTCGCCTCAGCGCATTCCCCACAGTCGTTCCCTGACCGCGCTCTAGCGGTTCGAGAACAAATTTTCCGTACTGACTGCGGTCTTTGTCAGTGTTAGACTCTATACATTCAATTTGAAACTGCGCCACGGAGTGACCTCCCTTTTCCACTTTAGATTTTTGATTTCGGATTTTAGATTGCAGAGCATACTCCTGAATGGATTTTGGATTTTGGATGCGCGGGGGAACATTTGAAACCAATAGTTTTTGGTTCCAATCAGTTGACCGTTATCCAAAATCTAAAATCTAAAATCTCAAATCGTTCTAGACTCTACGCCGCTTGGGAGGGCGACAGCCGTTGTGAGGAATCGGGGTGACATCTCGAATCAAAGTGATTTCCAATCCAGCCCCTTGCAGCGCGCGGATCGCTGTTTCTCGACCCGCTCCCGGTCCGCTAACCATTACTTCTATTTGGCGCATTCCTTGGTCGTTGGCCCGACGGGCGGCACTTTCGGCTGCTGTTTGAGCTGCAAAGGGAGTTCCCTTTTTCGCTCCTTTAAAACCGCTCGAACCTGCTGACGCCCAGGAAATTACTTCGCCGTTAAGGTCGGTAATAGTCACAATCGTATTGTTAAAGGTAGACTGGATGTAGCCTACCCCATTCGGTACGTTACGTTTCTGCTTTTTTGCACCAGATTTCTTGCCTGTTTGTTGTCGCGCCATAGTAGTCTCTTTAACGTTTCTCTCAACTTATGTCCTGAAGCGTGTCCCGAAGCGCCAGGAGCCAGCAGGCCCCAGCGTAATTTTCCAAAAAAGCTGTTACTTCTTGGAAGGCGCTTTTTTCTTACCCGCAACAGTCCGGCGGACGCCCCTGCGGGTTCTGGCATTGGTACGAGTTCGCTGACCCCGTACCGGCAGACCTAATCGATGTCGTCGGCCGCGGTAAGTCCCGATATCCATCAGGCGCTTGATGTTCATTGACTCCCAGCGCCGGAGATCTCCTTCTATCTGGTAGTTGCTTTCTACATAAGCCCGCAAAGCAGTCACGTCTGCTTCGCTTAAATCCTTGACGCGAGTGTCAGGATTTACGCCTGTGGCGGCAATAATGTCTTGGGCGCGCGAGAGCCCAATTCCGTAAATGTATGTCAGACCTATTTCGACGCGCTTGTCGCGTGGAAGGTCTACCCCGGCAATCCGTGCCACACTTTTTGTCTCCCTAGTTTTCCTGTTTGGCTACAATGTTGAACGCATCCCGTTTAAAGCAAAGCTTCTAGATGGGGATTCTTAAGCGGGCTGTGCCGCCTTCCTTGGAACTAATGGCGTCCGCATCGAGTATCAGGAATTTTTGTCTTGATACTCCCAAGGAAAAAAGAAGCTTATTGGGGTCGTGCCAACTGAATGCCGTACCCGTAACTGAGATTAGGTCGCGGTCACTAAAGCCCGTACCTTAGAACCGTATAGCGGAATTGTTGTTGGTTGGTAACGCAAAGACTCCATCTAAACTTGTGGTTCTATATGGGGACTGCGCTCAACAGTTTGCTCAATTAGGTAGTGCTGTAATTAGCAATACCCAATTTTGGTGGTTTTCTAACCCTGGCGCTGTTTGTGTTTTGGGTTAGTGCATATCACCATCACTCGACCGCGACGGCGGATGACGCGACATTTCTCGCAAATTTTTTTGACAGATGCTCTAACTTTCATCTTGGTTCCTGCCTGGAGAACCCCGCCATACCGCAGGCTGGCGGTGGGAGGAAAGGCTGGGCAGGGTGTGGGCCTTCCCTCGATTAAACTGTATTATGAATTGCGGTTTTTTTCATCAAGAACCCGCTGGCACCCTCTAGGATTTTTGGGGGAAAGTTCGCCTGCTTTACAAGTGTTAGCTGTTGATACTTTCACGCCTGAGCTCTGACTTGACCCCCTACACCCATAGGTTGTTTGCGTCCTTGAAGGCAACACTACAAACGTAGCATTATAGCATAAATTAGACGCATTTTACCAAATTCTCTCTAATTAAACTTAGAATTAGTTTTGACAAAGTTTTATCTAAGGCTATTTTTTGCGCAGGCGATAGGTAATCCTGCCTTTGGTCAAGTCGTAGGGGGTTAATTCGACTTTGACCCGATCGCCCGGTAGGATCTTGATGTAGTTGCGACGGATTTTGCCGGAAATGTGGGCTAGGACGTTAAACCCATTATCTAGGTCAACGCGAAACATCGCATTGGGTAGGGATTCCGTCACCGTCCCTTCCATTTCAATTAAATCTTGCTTAGACAATTTGGTATTTACCTCAACTCTACATTTGATTAACTAGGAGTAACGCTCGATCGACCGGGCGTCAAACTAGCACGAAGCTTTTACACCGCTCGATCTACTTAAAGACTTAACCAACCACTCACTTTAGCTTGGGCTTAGTAAATTTGTTGCAATTAGTCTGTATCTCAATCCGGACAGTAGCCACCCTGACAAAATCTAATAGCACAAAAAGCTCCTAGTTAACATATCTTAGCAAAAGTTATTGGTGTAACTGACTGTTCCAAAGGCAGAATATAAAAGGAAAGGGTCGGGATTTAAAAGTAAAAAATAAATTCTACCGCTGAAAAATCCTCTTCCAAATACTCGTAACTTTGGTAAAGTTAACATCTCAAACTTGGCTGCCAGCCAACTCTTGTTGCAGTTGCGCCGTAACTTCCGCCATCGATCGATCGCCATCAACCGCTACTAATTCATGGCGAGATCCGTAAAATGCGATTAAAGGTTCGGTTTGCTCGCGGTAAACTTGCAACCGCCTGCGAATCGTTTCCTCATTGTCATCCTTGCGCCCCCGAGATAGCAGGCGAGCCACTAAAATGTCATCAGGTACATCCAGATTTACAGCCTTCAAACCGATATTCGCAGCCCCCGAACTGTTGAATTCTTGCAGCAGCTTGTCGAGAAAAGTTGCTTGGGGAACAGTGCGGGGAAAGCCATCAAGAATCCAGCCCGTCGCAGCATCAGGTTCCTTGAGGCGTTCCGCCACAATATCCATCAGCAACTCGTCGGGAACTAACTCACCTTTGTCCATGTAGGCTTGTGCCTTTTGACCCAAGGCAGTTTGCGCAACCACGCAGGCGCGCAGAATGTCACCCGTCGAAATGTGGGGAATTTTCCAGGAAGCGGCCAAAATTTGAGCCTGAGTTCCCTTGCCCGCCCCTGGAGGCCCCATGAAAATAAATTGCATTGAGATTATTTCACCATTCCTTCATATCGCTGGGAGATGACATAAGTTTGAATTTGCTTGGCAGTTTCGATCGCGACACCCACAAGAATTAGCAGCGAAGTGGCACCAAATCCTCTAAAAGTTTGTACGCCAATCGCACTTTCCACAGCCGTCGGCACAATTGCCACCAAACCGAGAAATATCGCTCCCAAGAAAGTCAACCTGTTCAAAACCCGCTCTACATAATCGCTAGTTTTTTGTCCCGGACGGATTCCCGGAATGCTGGCACCCATTTTCTTCAAGTTCTGAGACATATCTACAGGGTTGATAATCAACGACGAGTAGAAATAGCTAAAGAACAAAATTAACACCAGATAAAACAGCGCGTAAGCCCAAGGTGTCGGCCCGTTGGGGTTCAAAATATTAGACACTTGAATCAAAATCGGGTTTTTAGTAAACTCAGCCAGAGACGCCGGCAAAATTAACACAGCCGAAGCAAAAATAATCGGCATCACCCCACCTTGATTTAAGCGCAGAGGCAAATAACTCCGGCTTTCCCGATAAATCTTGCGGCCGACTTGGCGGCGGGCGGAAATGATCGGAATCCGGCGAGTACCTTCCTGAACGAAAACGATACCGACGATCGTTACCAAAAACACGAGCAGCAAAACAACTACCCGACCGACTATTTGATTGTCGCCGCTTTGAGCTAATTCAAAAGTTTGTCCCAAAGAGCGTGGCAGCACCGCCACAATATTGATAAAAATTAGCAGCGAAGCTCCGTTGCCAATGCCCCGTTCCGTGATTACTTCTGACACCCACATAACAAACATCGACCCTGCTGTTAAAGCCAGAGCCGTTTCTGCTATAAATAAAGGCGTCGGCATTTGAGCAAAAGGGCTGACCCAAAGTGCAATCCCGATAC
>JBOFTL010000105.1:0-11857 GCA_051652045.1 Microcoleus sp.
GAATTACTCAACTGTTCCTCTCATTGTTTTCGCCTTCGCTCAAAGGCATTCAAGGAACGTTTCGTAATTCCCACTCCATTCCTCCCACCACTAATCGGAGTACCGATATAGTGGGGGTCTCCTGGAGGTTTTAGATGATTGGTTGCCTGGAGTTTACTTTTCACCTCCATTTTGGCGGACGGCGATCGTTGTGATTCATCAGTTGCCAGTGATTCCAGAAACATTATGGTTGAGGATGTTAGGCAAAGGTGAGGTGCAGAAACGAGCGATTGAAGAGTTGAAGACTTTACCGGAAAACAATTCTGTCAGAATGAGATGTTTGGAGTTCTTGTACGATTTGCAAGTGACTTTGGCGGCCAATCAGAGGGATAAAAATAAGCCGATCGAGGCGGATGAACAGGAGGCGGAGTTTGTTATGGCTGTCGGTAGTTTGTTTCAGCAACGGTTGGATGCGGTTAAGTTGGAAGGAGTGGAAGAGGGAATTGAACGCGGTAGAATTCAAGGGGTTGAACAGGGAATCCAGAGAGGACAGCGACTGATTCTGGAGAATTTGCTGCGAGTTAAATTCGGTGAGTTAGATTCCAGAATGCCGATTTTGATTGAGAGTATTTCGACACTTTCTCCGGAGGCGTTTACGTTGTTTTTACTTCAATTGTCGGCGGTGAACAATAATGAGTTGAGTCCGCAATTTTTGCCGCGTTTGTTTGTGGAGGAATTGTTGAAGTTTCGCTGGGGAGCTTCTATAGAAGGGGAAGATAGAGAGAGTCCGATTCAGGCGATTTTGGCGCTGTCGGAGGAGGCGTTGGCTGAGGTTTTGGTGCTGTTGAAGTCAGGGGCTAAGGAAGAAGTTATGGGGCGGTTAATGGTTTAGGCACGATCGCCCCGAAGGGAGTAATTAAGCCGTACCGAATCGCCAAAAATAGGGGATAGCCTGAACTCCCTACTACAAGCCTAATTATAGCGGTCGATCGAGCGGAAGAAATTTCAGACCGATAAGCTAACGTTTAATGTCCGTTTCCTGATATTTTTCCAGTAGCCCGCTAGACAGCATCAATTTCGGCCAAACCAATAAGAAAAAACCCATCCACGCTAATAGCGGTATTGCCACTAAAACCGTTATCCAAACATTTTTTAATAACAACCAACTTCCCGCAATTAGGCTAGTTCCCGTCAACAAAATCGACCAAGGCTGACACCACCAAGGCTTATAATTCCAAGGATTAAGAGGTTTTTCTTCAGGAGCAGATTTCATGATTTAACAGGTATTGGTAGTGAGCTCGTGTCCGGTCGATTACTATGATATATGTAGGTTGGATCTAACTTCGTAAATTCTATATTCTATCTAGGAAGATTGCTGCTTGCATTATCGCGAAAACCAGCGCTTTTTCAACTTCTTTAAATGCGATCGCCTCAAATTCTCCACCAACTGCCGCAACTGACTCAGATTCCCAGTTTCGCCGCCGTACTTCCACCGCACGTAAGCTTGCGAAACTTCCTCAATTACTTCTGCTTCATCAATAGTTCGATCGCGCTTCATGTCCTCAGCATACTCCAAAGGAGTTTGAGCGCGAGGTTTAGCAAATCCCCTCCCCGCCAAATCCTTCAGCATTGCCTGATAAATCCCTTCTACAGGCGGCAGTTTCGCCAGCCAGCGGCGGTAGCGCCACTTGCGCCACTGTTCCCACAGCAACCAACCGATAAAACTCAGTCCGATCGCAGCTATTAAACCGCTAAATAACCCCACCCAACCCCGAGAAAACTGAGCTAAAAACCAGCCTAAAATCAAACTTATCCAGCGAATTATCCAACCGATTAATGATTCCAAACCACTTCTCATCGGCGTCGGCAACCAACCTGCAACCCACTTCCAAAAAGATTCCAGGGCGCTAAATGTTTGATTGTTTTCCACCGACGGCGGAATCAAAGGATAGCCGGGAATTGGATTAAAAGCAAACCAGCCGTATCGGGGAAAATATACCTCGGTCATCAAGAAAGCATCGGTGTTTTTAACAATATACAAACCAGTAAACGGATTGAATTCTCCCGTATCGAAGCCGCCAATCAGTCGCGCCGGAATCCCGATCGATCGCAACATAATTGTCAGTACCGTCGAAAAATGGTCGGGATACCCACCCGTCACTTTTTGACCCGGCGGGCTATTTTTATAACCGAACAGAAAAGCGTCTACCAAATCTTCAGTTTCTTCTAAATAAGGCAGCTCTTTTTCTATTTTATAATTCGGATTTTGTTTCAAATATTGAGCCAAATACAAGGCTTTTTCGTAAGGAGAGTCGATCGGTCTGTCTGACTGAGAAACTCTGGTTCTCGCTGCCAATATTTCCTCAGTTTTTTTCCTGACTTTCTCCGATATTTTTGGTGGCACATCCAAATAAAATCTGCGGATGTTTTTGGGATAATCAGTACCAGTTTTTCCCAAAATAGTGCGATCGCGCAACGGCACATTAGAAATTACTGTATAAGTCAAACCCTCTGCCAATTCCACGGGCGATCGCAAACCGCCCTCAGCATCAATTGCCACTTCTGGAGTCGGAAAATAAAGTTCCCTGGGTTTTGCCAAAGCCGGAAGCAAATTCGGTAATTGAGACACAATCGTATAACTTTGAATTACCTCTTGAGTTTCGGGTGCATTGGGAAATGGATTCAGATAAAATTGATAGGACCAGCGCGGTCTACTCACCTTTTGAGCTTGTTCGTTGCGCGAGATTTCCCAACCTTGACCGGTATATTTATCGAAGCCTAAAACCCGCCAAAAACCTGCCGCCTGCGATCGCACTCGCATCACCACAGCAGGTTTCATTTCTCCCCGCAAATTTTGATTGATCCGCTGGTTGAAACCGTAATAAAAAGTAGAATCTACTTCTCCCGGACCGCTATCTGGATTTCTGCCCCTACCTCCGCCAGTTCCTTGGTTATTACCGCCTCTAACATACCCCGGATTGGTAATACTGCGGGCATCAAACTCGCCTTGATATTCAATAGGAGCGCTGACCGGAAAAGTTCGTAATTGATAGCCGGGAAGGCGAGGTAAAAACGCAAAAATAGTCAACCCCAACCCGATTGTTACTAACAGCAGTAATGTGAAATATTTGGGCGATAAAGTAGCAGCAAAGAGCGATCGATAGCGATTTTTTCTTTTACCTTCTCCTCCTTGTTGCCCGATATTTGCCAGTGGTTCGAGTCCCAAACGCGATCGATAATCCAACACTAAAGTCGGAATCGCTAAAGCCAAAAACAGCAGAAGTAGCGGCCCGAAAGTCAATGTCTGGCTGAGAGTCCCTGCTACTCCCAGCAAAATCAGTCCGATTACCATCGAGTAGCCTAAATCTTTGCGACGGGGCAAATCAAAACTGTGCAAAACTTGCAGTTGAATTAACAGTTGCGCCAAAACTAACCGCGTGTCGTTCAACTCTTGTACCAAGCGGGTAAAGAAGGCGAACAGCGCTATCAGCATACCAATAGCAATGCAAAATTTAACAGTTACATTGCGATCGCGCCGTCGGTACCAACTCCAAGTTGCTCCCACAATACTAACAGGCACAGCCCAAAGGTTCAGGGTTTCTTCAACAGCAACATCAGTAGCTACAATTCCCACGATTACTAACAACTGCACCAGGATGCGCAGCAGCAAAGAATCCTCTACCACAGGTGGAGGCGCTGCCTCTATCTGCTGCCACAGTTTCCCTAACACAGGTATGTTTCGCAAATTGTTAGATGCCATCGAGCGATTTTAGATTTTAGATTTTAGATTTGCGATTGACGATTTGCAGATTGACGATTTGGAAATTGGTGATTTAGAGATTTACTCTCAACTCTCAACTTTTTAGTCTCCTAAAGTAGGACGAATCGCAAACATCAAAGGTCGATCGTCAAAGTTTTGGAATCCAACTTCTAACGAATAAATTTTGTCAGGTTGCGGGTCAAACAATTCGACACTCAAACAGCCAGAATTCGGGCGTTGTGCTGTTGCTTCAGCATTGCCTCCCTTGAGTTCCAAACTTCCTCCTCCTGGAAATTGGCACTCAATTCTTAAAGACGGAATCCGGCGTTCTGTATCAGCATTCGAGAGGTATTGCGCCTCCAAAGTCATTGTCCCTAAGCCAGTCAGCCACTCCCGCGATACGGGGGGTCGATCGACCGGACAATTTAAAGTTAGAGAATTCATAATTTCTCGGGCGGCCAACAGCGACAAAACCATTTGTTGGTTGGTCGTTGCGACTTCGTAATTGGGAAAATCCTCTAGAAAATTCTCTTCATCAAATCCCCGCAAAGCGCCTCTGAGGACTAAACCCGCTAAGTTATTGAGTTCGTCAGATTGGCTGGGAAACAAATTATCTACAGCGCGAACTAACTTCGAGCCTTCCCGCAACGACGACATTACCAGTTCCTGACAGGGTTCCAGCAGTTGAGCAAAAACCCCTTCGGCGATGGGAATTGGCAGTCGCCCCCATCTCAAATTTTGCAATTGGGGGGTCCAGAGGTGCAGGGGGGGAACCCATTCAGGGACTGCATCGTCTGGGTAATCGCAGTCGTAGTTTTTCAATTCTGTTTCCCAGGGAAACAGAGGCGGATTAGACTCAATTTCGGCTTTAAGCCTTTCTTTCAATAAAGTCTGAAAACGATCTTGCACGGTCGGTATGTCTCCAATAGTCATCGGTGGTACGGGCTGGTTACTATGCGCCCCTACTTGAGATTCGAGTACGGTGTCTGTTGGGAATGGTTCGTCCCATTCCCAATATTCCACCCCGGAATTCTCTGTGCCTTCATCCCAATTTTGGGTCTGAGGCGGTTGGCTGAGATTTGCAGCAGCGTCATTGTTAGTTTGTATTTTTGGCTTACCTATTATCCAATCTAAAAACTGACGCTCGAAAGCCTCCGCATCCCTGTTCGTTTCGTTATTCATCACTAGATGCCCCTTCTCCGGAATCTGAACGATTGCGCAATTCCCAGGCAAGTTCCAGTAACTTAAACCACCTTTTCTGTACCTGGGCAGCCGTACTGCCGAGAGTTTGTGCGATCGATGTATCTGACAGCCCCTGCTGCTTTAACTTTAGCAAACGCTGTCCCTCCGGGCCAATTTGCTCGCAAAAGGTCTGCCATTGAGCCGGCAGCAAACCCAAATTCCGATCTAAATCTGCCTCTAGCCATTCGTGAACCAGTTCCCAGCGGTGGGACATCGCAAATCTAAGCAAGTGGTATTTGAAGCGCTGCTGCAAATAATCTCTCTGGCGCGGAGTTACGCCCAGAATTGTCTCTATTTCATTAGTTGGCAAGTCTTGCAAGCGCAGTATGAAGTAATCGGCACAGTCTTGCTGATTGCGCTCTTTCAAATAAGCGATTAATTCATCAATCACATTTTGCCGCAGGGAGTCAGACTCCTCACCGTTAGAGCGATTGGCCGCATTTCCCTGCCTGGCCATCGCCTCCCGTACTGAGTGTACCGACGTGTCGTTCCAAGTTTGGTCTGAATCTGGAGCCCCCCCGTCAGCAGCTTGTTCCATATCTACTGAGGTTTCTTTGGGCTGCTGCTGGGAAAAAGTTTGGGCTCGCAAAATAATTAATTGCTGGCTGCGGTTTCGGGGTAGGGGAATGCGCCGCTTGCCGAAGCGTTCTGCAAATGCCATGTATTCTGCTAGTTCCAGCCTGGTACGGGGGCTGTAGGTAGCTGGCAGTTGCGTTTCCCGCCGAAATCCATTGAGGGCTTCGAGATAAAATCCCTGCAAAAAGTCTTTGATCAGCTCGATCCGCCCTTGATAGCTGGATTGTACCTGGGGCGGGGTAATGTAGCGGTAGACGATCGCGCTGAGGGTGCTGTGCAGTTCTACTCGCCCTTGAGTGGAGCCTAAATTGTGATAGTGAAGGCACTGTTGCAAGCGGTGTTGGGCGAGACTTAAGGCCGCAGCTTCTACGTCCCCAGAGTCTTGAATCCGCTGGCTTTCGGTGCATATTCTGTTGACTTCTGCTGCGAGTCTGCTTGCTACATCTCGGCAGTTCTGCTCAGACGCGCGAGTGGACTTTTTAAGTTCGTCTAGCAGCAGTTGAAAGATCGTTTCCACGCTCTGGCAGATTTCCCGCATGATAGTTGACATCTAATCATAGAACCTAACATAGTTATGAGCTTAATAGACTGTAGGCGCTAAAAAATATGACTGTATCAATTTTACGGACAGAGGTGATGTTTCCGACAGCCAACGGACGGATACCTGGCGGACACTCGTCGATCGATACTCTTTAAAGTTTTGACTTATTTTGATGCGGCGGGCGATCGCAGTTGTTGTATCGTTCATAACATTCACAATTCGGCATCTATCTGCGGGCAGATCTCTGAAATATTTCGGTACGCCACACGATAAGTTCAAAACTAATGCGAGTTTTCGTAGCAGACAAAAATCTCAAACATCGGTGTTTAACACATATGTAATCTTGCGATCGATTTAAATTCATCATCTAAATTTATAGATATGACTTACGCACGAGTGGTGAGAAACCAGGTTTCTTTGTAAATTTTTCGTCATCATCTGAGATTTTTCAAAGCAACTCGCACGAGTGGTGAGAAAACGGGTTTCTTTGTAAATTTTTCGTCATTGTCTGAGATGTTTCAAAGAAACCCGGTTTCTGTGCCAAAGTCTTTATTGAGTTGGAAATCGCATTGAGTACGGGTGTAAATACTTATTTAGATTTAATTCGGTTAACCGCACTCAAACCGGACTATCGAATCGAGAACATTACCGTAAAATAGGCGTCAATTCTTGAAAGTATCGGAAAAAAATTAGATTTTATCCCGATCGCGATCGCGCCCCAATGAATAAAGTAATAAGGCATAATATCGTTTGAGGCAAACAGGGTATGGAATTAAACTTACAGAAATTTTATAAAGCTTGCAGCCCCAGCTACACGCTATCAGTAGCAAATCCAGAAGACAAACAATACTATATCGATTTCTCTCCGGTGCGGGGAGGCAAAATCGTAGAACAATTGCAACGGACGATCGACCTGCTGTCTCCAGATCGACCGACTTGCCAACTGTTTACCGGTCATATCGGCTGCGGCAAATCGACAGAATTACTGCGACTGCAAGCAGACTTGGAGCAAGCCGGATTTCATGCAGTCTACTTCGAGTCTAGCAAAGACTTGGACATGGCGGATGTAGACATCACCGACATTTTATTGAGCGTCGCCCGCCAGGTAAGTGAAAGCATTGAAAAAATGAAAATCAAGCTGCAACCGACAGGTTTTAAAGCTTTGTTAAAAGGTGTAGCAGATGTTTTTCAAACTCAAATCGATCTGAAAGCTGAAGCTGCCGTGCCCGGTGTGGGCGAATTGAATGCCAGTACCGAGGGAGAATTCTCTCTATCTTTGGGCATCGGAAAAATTACCGCCAAAGCGAAAGATGCTCCGAATTTGCGATCGGAGTTGAGGCAATATTTAGAGCCGCGAACTAATGTGATTTTAGATGCGCTGAATAAAGAGTTGCTCGAACCGGCAAACCGAGAACTGAAACAGCAGGGAAAACGGGGACTTGTGGTAATTATCGACAACCTCGATCGCATCCATTTGTGTTTGAAACCGACGGGCAGACAGCAGCCGGAATACTTATTTGTCGATCGCGGCGAACAGTTAGCAAGACTCAACTGTCACGTAGTTTATACGATTCCTTTGGTGTTGATTTTCTCTAACGATTTAGGTCAGCTTACCAATAGATTTGGAGTAGATCCGAAAGTATTACCGATGGTGCCGGTGCAATTTCGCGACGGTTCCGAATGCGCCGAAGGTGTAGAATTGCTGCGGCAAATGGTACTCGCTCGCGCTTTTCCAGATTTAGAGCCGATCGAGCGCTATGCTTTAATACCGAGACTGTTCGATTCTCCCGAAACGCTCGATCGACTTTGCCGCGCTACCGGCGGACACGTTCGCAATTTGCTGCAACTGCTTTATAGCTGCATCCAAAGACAAGATCCGCCGATTTCTCGGGAAACTTTGGAAACAGTAATCGTGCAACGCCGCCACCAATTAACTTTAGCGATCGAACCTGATGAATGGGATTTATTGCGTCAAGTTGCTGCCACTAAAACTGTCAGCGGTGAAGCTAAATATCAAATTTTATTGCGGAGTTTGTGGGTATTTGAATACCGCTATGGCGAAGATTATTGGTTTGATATCAATCCCATTTTGGCTGATGCTAAAGAGTTTCAAGAAACAATTGACAGTTGATAGTTGACAGTTGATAGTTGATAGTTGATAGTTGAGAAGCGATCGATTGATGGTTAGATGTAAGGTGCGCAGTGCGCACCCAAAAAGGTGTAGATCTAGGTGTAAGGTGCGCAATGCGCGCACCCTACAACTGGGGAGATTTTTGGTAGGGACACGGCAGTGCCGTGTCCCTAGCAGCCTAATTGGTGTACCTCACTGATATGAAAAGCGCTGTATAATAGTAAAAACTTTATTGTATTTTTTTCCTTCTTCCCTCTTCCTTCCCTCTTCCTTCTTCCTTCTTCCTTCTTCCTTCTTCCTTCTTCCTTCTTCTATGATTAAAGGCACTACTAAACTCCTCGGAGTAATCGGCTATCCCATCGCGCACTCCCTATCGCCGGCGATGCACAATGCGGCAATTGCAAATTTAGGAGTAGATTTTGTTTACCTGGCACTGCCCGTCAAACCAGAGGATTTAAAAACAGCTATTGCAGGATTTAGCGCGATCGAACTTCGGGGATTTAGCATTACAATTCCCCACAAACAAGCTATCTTACCCCTATTAGCGGAAATTTCCCCGATCGCCCGCGCCATCGGTGCAGTCAATACTGTTTACATGACGGACAAAGGTTGGTGCGGCACAAATACATATGCTGAAGGTTTTCTCGCACCGCTGCTAGCTTCTACCCCCCCAACCCCCCCTTACCAAGGGGGGGCTCAAGATAAAGTAGCGGTAATTTTGGGAAATGGGGGCGCTGCTAGGGCTGTGGTGGCTGGATGCGCTCAATTGGGTTGCGCCGAGATTCATGTTGTCGGGCGCAGCGAGCAAAAATTAACGGAATTTCAGCAGAGTTGGGTTGATTCGCCGCTGCCTGTCAAAAATTTGCAGGTGCATTCTTGGGATAATTTGCCAGCATTAATCTCGCAGGCAGATTTGCTTGTCAATACGACACCTGTCGGGATGTATCCCCACGGAGAAAAATCGCCCGTAGATGTTAGGACGATCGACCGCATTTCTCCAGGCGCGATCGCTTACGATTTAATTTACAATCCCAGTCCGACTCAGTTTCTCAAAGATGCTAGCGCTAGAGGCGCAATTGCGATCGACGGGCTGGAAATGTTAGTCCAACAAGGGGCTGCTGCTTTGAAAATTTGGCTCGATCGAGAATCTGTTCCTGTAGATGTCATGCGCCAAGCCCTGCGCCAGCATTTAGGATTGGGGTGAATGCAATTTATGACGGAATTCGCGCTAAGCTGAGGGTTAAAATATCATTCCCCTGCAATTATGAAATTTCGAGCGATCGCTCTTGTTGCTGCTACTTGTCTGATAGGAATTTTTAGTTTAATGTTCAGCCCACCAGCTTGGGCGCTGACACAAATTAAACTTTCCAACTTATCTTATCGCGAATGTCCGCCGGAAATGGCAGCCGGCACAGTTACTAGCGGTAGTTCAATGGAAGCTAACTGTTTTCTCATCGTTGGTAAAGCAGAAAATACTTCAGGAAAACCTGTGGTTAATGCTGATATTTTCGGCCGCATTTATGACGCTGAAGACAATCCGGTAATGCAAAATCGCACTCGTTTGGGTTCGATCGAAGAAGTTCCGCCGGGAGTTAGCGATTTTGAACTCAGAATTTCGGTTGCCGCCAATCAACCGACTCCTTTGCAGCTCAAACAATTTAAAGCTTCAGGTTTTACTGGCAAAGTTCGCCGCTAAGCGACTATAAATTCTACCAAATTCGGGTTAGCAAACCTCTCGATCGGCAATTAAAATCGGTTCGTAGTACGGACTTTAGTCCGTAGAATTTTATGGACTGAAGTCCATACTACGAACCTTATTTATTGCTGTTTCAGACTGACTGATATTAAATCCGGGTTTAGTATCCCCTCTATTGTCATTGCGAACGAAGTGAAGCAATCGCAAAGACTTTGACTCTAAGCGGAAAATTCATAAAGGGGGTTGATAACCCGGATTTAGCTCGATCGCCCCGACGATCGGTATAAGATAATATACAAAATATAAATAATTGTAAACGATCGCCCTCGATCGCTGAAAGTTCGATCGAACTTTATACTAATTACACAAAACCCAGCCAAATATAAAGAATTGTGAGAGAGCGCCCTCGATCGCAGACATTTCGATCGATCCCTGTTAATTTCCTAGTAATTAAAAGCTTAGGGTGTCATCTGCGATCGGATAGAAATACGACAGATCTGAAATTTTGCATCATTCTCCATAAACCAGCAAGAAACCGGGTTTCTGGCAAAAACTCTGCAGAAAAGCCAACATTCTTAATCAGAAACCCAGTTTCTGGGAATTGTGCAATATCGTAGCTCGATCGAACTTGTATCGGCTCGTATTTTTGCATTTCAAAAATCAGTAATTCTACTCAAAGTAAAAACAGATGAACACCCTAACTCAACTTAACAAAAAAAATTCGTTTGTGGGTTCCACTAGCGATCGAGTAAGGTCGATCGTCATCCTTGACCCGACAATACCAGAGAGCGATCGAATCCTCGCCGGCATCAAACCAGATACGGCCACCTACATCCTCAAAAATAAGGTAAATGCGATCGAGCAAATCACCTCAATTTTAGCTCAGCATCAAGACATCGAAACCCTCCACATCATCACCCACGGTAGCCCCGGCAAGATTTACTTAGGCACGACAGAACTCAACAGCAGCAACATCGAACACTACAGCCAACAGTTGCAACAGTGGCGAAACAGTTTCACAGCCAACGCCAGCATCATCTTGTATGGCTGTAACGTAGCAGCCGGGAAAGAAGGGCACCAATTCCTGACTCAACTGAACCAACTCACAGGCGCAAACATCGCCGCTAACTCCCAACCTACAGGTAACTGCGATCGAGGTGGCACCTGGGACATCCCCCAACTCATCCCCCCATCAGGCGAAAGGGCGAAATTGGCGATCGTAGAAACTGCCCTCAAAACCTACAGCGGCGTGCTGGGCTTCGCCACACAAGTCACCTTCGCTACTAGCAATCAACCCAAGTCTGTTAGCATCGGCGACTTCAACAGCGACGGCAAACCCGACTTAGCTGTGGCGAACATAGGCAGCAACACCGCTTCGATCCTGCTCAACACCACCACCGCAGGAACCACCATCCCGACTTTTGCCACCCAAGTCACCTTTGCTACTGGCATTGCACCCACTTCGGTCAGCCGCGGCGACATCAACGGCGACGGCAAACCCGACTTGGCTGTGGCAAACTCTGGCAGCGATGCCACTTCGATCCTGCTCAACACCACCCCCACTGGAGCCACCACCCCCACTTTCGCCCCTCAAGCCCTCTTCGGTACTGGCATTGACTGCTTCTCCGTCAATATCGGCGACTTCAACGGTGACGGCAAACCCGACTTAGCTGTGGCGAAAACAGGTAGCAACATCGTTTCAATCCTGCTCAACAACACCCTCACCGGAGCCACCACCCCCACTTTCGCCCCTCAAGCCTTCTTCGGTATTGGCAATAACACCTACTCCGTCAATATCGGCGACTTCAACGGCGACGGCAAACCCGACTTAGCAACAGCGAACTCCGGCAGCAACACCGCTTCGATCCTGCTCAACACCACCCCTACCGGAGCAACTACCCCGACTTTCGCCCCTCAAGCCTTCTTCGATAC
>JBOFTL010000106.1:0-3674 GCA_051652045.1 Microcoleus sp.
AGTTTCATGCGGATTCCTGACTCCCGCAGTGTCTGAGTCGGCTGAATAAAAGTGCGTCCGACGTAGCGATTTTTAATCAGTCCTTCAGCGTAGGGAATGCCGGAAACTTGAGAAAAGCCGATCGCTGCTGGGATTCCCGAATCGGGAACCCCGATGACTATATCGGCATCAACGGGAGATTCCTGTGCCAAGAAACGCCCGATCCGCAAGCGATAGCTGTACAAACTTTCGCCTTCCATGATGCTGTCAGGTCGGGCAAAATAGATCATTTCAAATATGCAAAGTTTCCGCTTCGGTTGCTGACTCCAGTGAAAGGATGCCATACCTTCTTCTGTAATCCAAACTAATTCTCCCGGTTCGACATCCCGCAGATATTCCGCACCGATAATATCCAACCCGCAAGTTTCCGATGCTAAAACATAGCGTATCGGAGTTGTGGGCAGAGTGCCAATTACCAAAGGGCGAACGCCGTAGGGGTCCCGCACTCCCATCACGCCTTGAGGGGTAGCTATCGTTAAACTAAAGGCTCCCTGACACAGGTGAAAGGCTGCGATCGCACCTTCCAACCAGTCTTTGCCACTGTCTACTTCAGAGCCGATCGCCACGGCGATTGCTTCTGAATCCGTCGTGCTGGCAAACTTACAGTTGCGAGATAGCAGTTCTTCTCGCAGTTCTTTTGTATTGACAAGATTTCCGTTGTGTGCTAAGGCTAGACTTCCCAGACGGGTTTCCACGACCACAGGCTGAGCGTTGACCACCCGCGACGAGCCAGTAGTAGAGTAGCGAGTGTGACCTACAGCCAAGTTACCGGGTAAGTGGCTTAAATTCGATTCGTTGAAGACTTGCGAAACCAGTCCCATATCTTTGTGCAGGTGTACCTTATCACCTTCAAAGGTGGCAATTCCTGCTGATTCCTGACCCCGGTGCTGCAAGGCATACAGACCAAAGTATGTCAACTTGGCGACATCTTCACCAGGTGCGTAGATACCAAAAACGCCACAAGCTTCCTCGGGCTTGTCGGGTTTGCTAGATTGCTCGCCAGCCGCGAGGGAATGGTTTGGAATCATGATCTGGGTTGGCTCCTAATGGGAACGGTAGGTTAGCGGGACAGTTGGAACGGTAAGTTCTGCTCGGAGAGAATTAGCATAACTTAATATTTCCTTAATATTGCCACATATTGTAACGGATTGGAAATAAATTTTAACCGATCGCGCGTGCCTTGCGGGAGTTGAGAGTATTGCGAGGGCGATCGCCCGCCAATTCTATATTAACCTTAATTAAGAAGTAGTTCCTGTGCGAGGACTTTCCTTGAGATCGCCAAAGCTAACGCTAAGGGGGATTCAGGCGCTCGCTGCCGCACAAACGTTAGTCAGAACCCAGGAGAGCTAAGAGAGTTGAGAAAATGTCAGCGATCGTTCGGATTAGTAAGCCTTTTGCTAAGGATGAATCTGACTTAAAATCACCCTTAACCTGTCATAATCATCTTTTAGCAAAACACTCAAATTTCTCCCCGCTTCCACCAACCACGATCGATCGCGCTTGCGCAACTGATAAACATCCCGAATTGCCGCCGCCGTCAGCGCATCTACGGGTGCATTAGTCACCCCCAACAGCGTTCTCAAAAAATCTAACTTTTCGCTAAAATCAATCACCTCATCTGGTTCGCAGCGATAAACCGCTTGGTGAATTTGCGGCGGTCGCGGCGGGATATACTGATAAATTGCTCCTCTCGATTCTCCGCTGCCGTTCAACCTTTCCGGCGGCGCTTCAAAACCGACAATTGCCACGCGAAACTCTGTTTTTAGCATGGCAAAAATCTGCGGTTGTTCCTCCCGCAACTCTTCCAGCGACAAACCCAAAGCCCGAGCTCTGTGTACGGAGTCGATCGGGCTAGTTGTAGCATAATAAACGACACCGTAAATTTGATTTTTCGACTCTTCATCTTGTGCTTTCACCCAACTGCCAAAAGGCGGCATCGCTGGAAAACTCAAATCTTCCGGTTCCAAACATTGAGCCAAAAACTCCGAAGTTGCAGTCTCGATTACCTCAGCAAAGCGATCGGGGTGTCTTTCTTTTGTAGCAAATTGGGGTAAGGGCAAGCGCATAGTTTTAGTTGAGAGTTGAGAGTTGATAGTTGATAGTTGAGAGTTGATAGTGGACAGTTGATGGTTATTTACTATTAATCACAATTGTTGTAGGGACGGGTTCGCCAAGAACTTCGATACAAATGTGAGAACTCAGAAACCCGCCCCGGCAGATATGATGATGTGCGTTCGATCTAAACTGCGTTCGATCGAACGCACCATCTTGGGTACTTTACCAATTGCCAATTACCAATTATCAATTACCAATTACCAATTACCCAACTTAACTAATAACTACTTCGCCATCCCAGCGGTAGCATCCACAAGTTCCAATTGCGACAGGCGAAACGAGATCAACTTATCCCAATTGCCACCTTCAAACAGCACCGCCGCTTTCCCGTCGGTAACTCGCTGAACTTGTCCTTGAAAGCCGTAGTAAATCTCGGTCTTATCTTTAACTCGAACTGCCGATCCAGGAAAAATCATAATTCTTTGAAAGTTAAGTTTGCTATTAATAGCTTACCGTTTCTTTAGCTTACTGTTTCTTGGCGATCGGAACTTACCACTAAAACACTGGAACCTGCTGAGGAGAGAAACCAGAAAAGAAACCAGACGAGTAGGGGCGAAGCATTCCGGCAGCAAATCCCTGCCAAAAATGCACAAAACATATACCGGAATGCTTCGCCCTGGGCCTATTGGGAAACGAGATTTTACTAAGCCAAGGCTGCTACAGAAACTTTACCAGCAATCCGACCCGCGATCGCCCGCAATTCCCTCGCCGAAGCCGAACCCGGTTGTCCCGCGACGATGGGCACGCCCGTATCGCCACCTTCCCGCAGCGGAATTTCCAGCGGAATGCAGCCCAACAGCGGTACTCCCAACTCCTTCGCCGTTTTTTCCCCGCCGCCAGAACCGAAAATATCGTACTGTTTGTCCGGCATATCCGGCGGCACGAAATAACTCATATTTTCCACAATTCCCAACACCGGCACTCCCAACTGTTGGAACATCTTTAAACCTTTGCGGGAATCCAACAAAGCTACTGTTTGCGGTGTAGTCACGATTACCGCACCCGCCATCGGCACCGCTTGGGCCATCGTCAACTGGGCGTCCCCAGTACCCGGAGGCATATCGACAATCAAATAGTCTAAATCGCCCCAATTTACTTGATAGAGGAACTGCCGGATAATCCCATTCAGCATCGGCCCCCGCCAAATCACCGGTTGGTCTTTGTCAATTAAAAATGCCATCGACACCAATTTGACGCCGTAGTTAAAGGCCGGTTCGAGAATTTCCCCGCTTTGTCCGTCCTTCACCATCACTTTCGCGTCCCCCAAACCCAGCATATTCGGGTCGTTGGGCCCGTAAATATCGGCATCCAGCAAACCTACTTTAGCGCCGGTTTGCGCCAGAGCTACGGCGACATTGACCGCCACCGTGCTTTTGCCGACACCGCCCTTGCCGCTGGAAATCGCTACAATATTTTTGACACCTTCAATGCCTTGGCGATCGACCATTCCCTTCTGCTGGGGCGTTTCGGCTGTCACATCGACAACCACTTTTTCCACTCCCGGCAACTGCTTCACCGCT
>JBOFTL010000107.1:0-7912 GCA_051652045.1 Microcoleus sp.
ACTCAAGATGCTTGGCTGAATCCAGATGCGATCGCCCGTCGCTTAACTTTTGCAACTGCTTTGGCGAACGATCGCTTATCTCTCAACTCTCCACCTGTTAATAAAAATGAGTCTGGGTGGATGTTACCTCAAACGATAACCCCCCCTACTAACCCCCCCTTAGTAAGGGGGGGGACTGGAGAAAGGCAATTGCTAAGAGGGGAAACAAAGAAAGTTGAACCCATAGATTCATTGCAGTTAGCTAATACTTTGGGTAATAACTTTTCGGCGAAGACGCAAAGCGCGATCGCATCCAGTCCGCCTAATTTGCGCGCTGCTTTAATTTTGGGAAGTCCTGAATTTATGCACAAGTAAATCGAGAGAGGGAGAGTGGGGGAGGGGGAGAGGGGGAGAAGGGGAAATTTTAGATTGTTAGATTGGGAGATTGAATAATTGGAAGATTGGAAAAATCACCAATGCCCGATGCCCAATGCCCGATGCCCAATGCCCAATGCCCAATGCCCAATGCCCAACTATCAACTATCAACTCTCAACTATTATGAACCGACGCCAATTTTTAATTCAAACCGGATTAGTTTCTGCATCAACAATAGTGTCGATCGGACTTCACGGTTTCGCAGTCAAAGCAGCAGCCCCAAACAAAAACAACAAACGATTAATCGTCATCTTTTTGCGCGGGGCCGTCGATGGATTAAACGTAATCGTTCCCTACCAAGAAGCGAATTACTATCAATCTCGACCCAAAATTGCCATCCCCAAACCGGGGCAACAAGGGGGCGCGATCGACCTTGACGGCCGCTTCGGACTCCATCCCGCACTAGGGGCGATCGCGCCCTTGTGGCAGCAAAAAACCCTCGCATTCGTCCACGCTTGCGGTTCCCCCGATCCCAGCCGATCGCACTTCGACGCCCAAGATTACATGGAAAGCGGCACTCCCGGCAAAAAAACCACCCCCGACGGCTGGATGAATCGGTTGCTGTCAGTGATGCCCGCCAATTCTCCCATCCAAGCCCTCAACCCCGCCGCCACCACACCCCGCATCCTGTCGGGAAAAATGCCAGTTGCCAGCTTTTCGCTAGGTAGAAATGCCAACCGCCCGATCGCGATCGACAGGCCCCAAATAGCCGGTGCGTTCGATCGACTTTACAGCGACAGCGACAAACTCGGCGAAGCCTACCGGGAAAGCCGCGCCGCCCGCCAGACATTGCTTGCAGACTTGGATGCAGAAATGAAAGCCGCCAACAACGGCGCGCCTTCCGTCAGCGGTTTTCCCGGCGATGCGATGCAATTGGGGCGGCTGATGGCGAGAAATTCCAGCATTCAGCTAGCTTTCCTCGCCCTCAGCGGCTGGGATACGCACGTCAATCAAGGAAGTTCGCGAGGGCTGTTAGCGGATCGATTGCGCCCGCTGGGACAGGGTTTGGCGAATTTGGTGCGGGGATTGGGCGACGTTTATGCTGATAGCGCGATCGCAGTCATCTCGGAATTCGGCCGCACTGTGCGCGAAAATGGCAACGGCGGGACGGATCACGGCCACGGAAATGCGATGTGGATTTTGGGGGGAAAGATTAAAGGTGGCAAAGTTTACGGCGAGTGGCCGGGATTAGGGGAAAGTCAACTTTACCAACAGCGGGATTTAGCAATCACAACGGATTTTCGAGATGTAATTGCTACTTTGTTGCAGAGTCATTTGGGGCTAGATGAAAGCAAGTGCGATCGGGTTTTTCCCGATCGCAAATCAACTCCAATTGTTGGGTTAATTTAACCGCATATAATCCCGCCGTTGACTGTTGACTGTTGACTAATGACTGTTGACTAATAACTGTTGACTAATGACCAATGACAATGACTTATAACTGTTGACTAATGACTGTTGACTGTTGACTAATGACTAATGGCTAATGACTGTTGACTGTTGACTAATGACTAATGACTAATGACTAATGACTGTTGACTAACCTTCTTTATTGCGCTCGATCGACCCGAGGCAAGATCAATTAGCCAATTTCAGCATTTGAGCCGTCACAGCCAAACTTTCCTCATACAGCACATCCCGGCCCCAACTCTGCAAATGCTGGCCCAGCAACTGTTCCGTCACCTGATCGAATAGGGGAGTCACCTGATTGAATCGATCGGTTTGAGCGCCGCCCTTCGTTTCCATCCTCATGCAGCCACCGGTTTCCGAACACAAAACCGTTCCGCAATCAGCCTTCTCGTTAGTAGAATTCAAACGCAGAGCAATTAAATCTCCCGGAACATCCCCCGTATCAGCAGTCGGAATCGCAGCCAACTCAGCCTCCACAACTCGTTCGTCCGCACCCGCGAACTTAATTCGCTTGATTTGGTAATCGCCCTCTTCCTGCACGAAAGCCACCGGACGCCACTGCAGGCGGCTCGCCAGCCAGCCCAAATACATCAGTGCCTGAGTAGAATTACCCTGTTCGTAATCGATCGTCACCCGATCGATTTCTCGAATTGCCACGCGGCGTTCCGGCGGATCGAAAGCCTCAGCAGCCAATTCCTGCCAAGGTCCGAGACGACGCCAATTCAGATCCGCGATCGGAATTCCGTCCTCGATCAGACTTTGCAACAACAGCAATTCCGACTCAGATTCAGTAAAACAGCTAGAGTCAACAATGACAGAACTGCTAGTTGCAGCAAGTCGTTGGAACATACCCCGATCGGCATCTGGAGTTGTTTTCCACCACAGCAGCGTCGGCAAATCCGGTATTGTCAGCGCCGTCACGATCGGGCTCACCCG
Organism: Microcoleus sp.; assembly: GCA_051652045.1. GTDB lineage: Bacteria > Cyanobacteriota > Cyanobacteriia > Cyanobacteriales > Microcoleaceae > Microcoleus. The sequence goes on from JBOFTL010000107.1 coordinate 2,762, forward strand.
TTCCAAAGCTGCCTCTGTTCCCCGCAGGGTAATGTACTCGCAGCAAATCAGGTTGCCGCTACCGCGCTTGTGAACCGGACAGTAAGCAGCAACTTGAGCCTGCACGCCCGTGTCTTCTCCCATCGTCGGACACAAAGCAATAATCCGGCAGGGATTGGCAGCCGCGATCGCGTCTGCCACCCCAGAACCCGTAGCTGCCAAACCGCTCGATCCGGTTTGCTCGCCTGCGGAGTTTTTGCGAGCTACTTCTTCCCGCAAAATATTGAGCAATTCATCGTTAGTTTTGCCAGTTCTCGGCAATCCGTAAGCTTTTTGAGCAGCCCGAATGCTTGATGCCGTCATCGGTCCGCTAATACCATCGATCGGCCCGTCATAAAATCCCGCATCCGCCAATAAACGCTGAGTTTCTTCCGGTTCGTACACTACAAAAGTAAAAGTTGTTGCCCTAGTCGCGATCGGAAAATCGCCTTTTGAACCGACCTCTCTGTAACTTTCCCAAATTTGACTCAGTTCGGATTCTATCTGGTCGAACGACACATCTTTGGGATTTTGCAGCGAAACCAGAGGTGGAGCCTTCATCGGTGTCATAGTCATCTGTTGTTTCTCCTTTTTTAAGTTGAGAGTTGAAAGTTGAGAGTTGACAGTTGACAGTTGAGAGTTGAAAGTTGAGAGTTGAAAGTTGAGAGTTGAGAGTTGAGAGTTGAGAGTTGAGAGTTGACAATTGACAATTGACAATTACCAATTACCAATTACCAATTCTTCAATCTAAAATCTAAAATCTAAAATCAACTAGAGTCTCCGCCACTTACGCCCGTCTCTGTTAATCATCTGTTCTGCTTCTGTTGGTTCCCAAGTACCAGCTTCGTATTTAGGAACCTGTTCCGGTTCTGTGGGAGCCTCCCAAGCGAGCAGCGCAGGCATTACCACCCGCCAAGCTTCCTCCACTTCATCAGAACGGGTGAACAAAGTTTGGTCGCCAAGCATACAGTCAATTAACAGGCGATCGTAAGCATCGGAAGAAGTTACGCCAAAGGACGAACCGTAGCTGAAATCCATATCCACCGTCCGCGTTCGCAAATCCGGCCCCGGCATTTTTGCCTCAAACCGCAGGGAAATCCCCTCATTCGGATGCACGCGCATCGTTAAAACATTAGGAGCAGTTTGTTGGGCGGCGGACTGAAAAATCAGCAGCGGCACTTCCCGGAATTGAATGGCAATTTCGCTGACTTTTTTCGGCAAGCGTTTCCCAGTACGCAAATAAAAAGGCACTCCCTGCCAGCGCCAGTTATCGATCAGAAACTTCATCGCCACGTAAGTCGGCGTCGTTGAGTTCGGATTGACCCCCGGTTCTTGGTGGTATCCGGGAACGGGTTGCCCTTTCATCCATCCTGCCGAATACTGACCCCGAACTGCCGAAAACTCCAAATTGTTCAAGTCAGCCAAGCGTGTTGCTTGCAGCACCTTCATCTTTTCTGTACGGATGCTGTCGGCGTCAAGGGAGTTTGGCGGTTCCATAGCTGTCAGGCAGAAAATCTGCATCAAATGGTTTTGCAGCATATCCCGCAAAGCCCCGGAAGATTCGTAGTAACCGGCCCTGTCTTCTACACCGACGGTTTCTGCAACTGTAATTTGTACGTGATCGACAAATTGGCGGTTCCACAGGGGTTCAAAAATGGCGTTGGCAAACCGGAACACCATTAAGTTTTGAACGGTTTCTTTACCCAAATAGTGATCGATCCGGTAAACTTGCTGTTCTTGACAAACCTGCTGCACCACGCGGTTCAGAGCTTTTGCCGAACTCAAGTCGCGACCGAAAGGTTTTTCAATTACCAAGCGGTGTTTTACCGGATCGGTCAGCATTTGAGCAGTCCCCAGTTGCCGAATTGCTTCTGGGAAAAAGTTCGGGGAAACCGAGAGATAAAATATGTGATTGCCGCGAGTTCTCCTTTCTCGATCGAGTTCGTCTAAGAAAGCTTTAAGTTTTTGATAGCTTTCTGGGTTGTCAATGTCGCCCGGACAGTAGAACAAACCCCGAGCGAAATCTTCCCACAATTCTTCATTACTGATGCCGCCGCCGAATTTCTCAACTCCTTCGCGCATTTGCTCTCGGAAGTAATCGTGACTCCAAGGGCGGCGCGCTACTCCCACCACGGTAATTTCTGGAGGCAAACGCCGATCGAGCTTCATCTGATAAATTGCAGGCACGAGTTTCCGCTGCGTGAGGTCGCCGGATGCTCCAAAAATTACCAGAATTTGCGGTTCCGGCATTTTTTCCTTGCGCAAACCTACCCGTAAGGGATTTTCCAGTAGTGCTACCATTATTTACTTCCTTTTTCTAGAGCTGACAGCCGCGTTCATACGGCTTGATAAGTAATCCCCTTAATGGGCGAATTTGATATTCTTTGATGGGGAAATTGTGTACGTTCGTACGCAAATTTTCCATAATCTCAGCCGCGTCGATGAACTGATAAGCTCTTCGTCTGGTGATTACCCACTTACCCTGGCAATAAGCCTCAAAAATTGTATGGGTTGCAGATTGAAAATTCGAGTTAGCTCTTCTGGTGAGAGTTCCGATCGAGGACGGAGTGAATTTCCTTTCTAGAATTTTTGTGTCCAATTGGACACAAAATTCCTAGAAAAAATTTAAAACTCAGCATTCAGGAGTCCCAATCATTATCTATTCCAACTCCTCAATACTTCTGCCTAGGAGGATACAGACATCTCCCTAGGCGACGGGTGCGAGCCGCTTCACTTTGTCCTCCAACGAATCCATCAAAGATTGGAAGGGGCTGACGAATTTCTCAATTCCATCGAGGAGCAAGTCTTCCATCACTTTGTCCAAATTGATGTCGATATCTGGATCTTTGAGACTTTCGATCAGGGTGTAAGCTTCTTCCACGTTGCTCTCAATCCGGGGCGCGACATCGCAGTGATCGAAGCAAGCCTCAACTGTGTTCGGTGGCAAAGTGTTCACGGTGTCGGGGCCGATCAATTCATCGACGTACATCACATCGCTGTAATTCGGGTTTTTGGTACTGGTGGAAGCCCACAGCAGGCGTTGGACTTTCGCTCCTTTGGCTGTTAAAGCTTGCCAGCGATCGCCCGCTACAATCTCTTTATATTTCTGGTAAGCTACCTTGGCATTGGCGATCGCAATTTTTCCTTTCACCGCTTCGAGTTTGGCTTTGGTGGAAATATCGGTGACGTTTTTGAGTTTCGCGTCAATTTGACCGTCGATATTGCTGTCGATCCGGCTCAAGAAGAAACTGGCGACGGAAGCGATATTGCTGACATCTAAACCTTTAGCCGCTCGCGCTTCCAAGCCGCGAATGTAAGCCCAGAAAGTTTCGACGTAGCTGTCAACAGAGAACAGCAAAGTCACGTTAACGTTAATCCCTTCACTGATGACTCGCTCGACAGCCGGCAATCCTTGAGCCGTACCGGGAATTTTGATCATTACATTCGGTTTGCCGATCGCCTGATAATAGCGTATGGCTTCGCTAATCGTGCTTTCTGTATCGTTGGCGATCGTCGGCGGTACTTCGATGCTGATGTAACCGTCCAAACCGTTGGATGCTTCGTACACTGGAGCGAAAATGTCGCAAGCGTTGCGGATATCTTCAAACACCAGAGATTCGTAAATTTCTAGTACAGATTTGCCGGCCCGAATGCCAGCTTCGATATCAGTATCATAAATGGCATTACCCGCGATCGCTTTCTCGAAAATCGCCGGATTAGATGTAATCCCCCGCAATCCCCGAGTTTCTATCATCTGTTTGAGTTCGCCAGACTCGATAATATTGCGAGTCAAATTATCCATCCAGATACTTTGGCCGATTTCTTCGATTTCTAACAAATGATTCTTTGTCTCTGCCGTCATGGATTTAACTCCTGCAATTGATAGTTGATAGTTGACAGTTGATAGTTGATAGTTGGGAATTGGGAATTGGGAATTGGGAATTGGGAATTGGGAATTGGTAATTAGTAATTCTCCCCATCTCCCCATCTCCCCATCTCCCCCTCTCCCCATCTCCCACTCCCCCCATCTCCCCATCTCCCCCTCATCTCTCAGCTCGATCGACCTTGAATAAAAGACTCGACCAGCGCTACATTTTCTTTACTGCCAACAATCAAGGGCGATCGTTCGTGCAGTTGGGTTGGTACTAAGTCCAAAATGTCTTGAATGCCCGTACTGGCGCGCCCGCCGGCTTGTTCCATCAAAAATGCCAGTGGAGCCGATTCGTAGAGCAAGCGCAATTTGCCCTCGGGTTTTTTCACGGTTCCGGGGTACAAAAACACGCCTCCCTGAAATAAAATCCGGTGGAAATCGCCCACCAAAGCCCCGCTGTAACGGGCGGTGTAGCCTTTGTTGCGGTGTACGTAGCGAATGTAATCTCGCAAAGATTCTTCCCACTGCCAAAAGTTGCCTTCATTGACGCTGTAAATCGGGCCGCTTTCAGGCACTTGTATGTTTTCGGTTCCTAGAATAAACTCGCCCAAACTGGGGTCTAGGGTAAAGGAATGAACGCCTTGACCGATCGAATAAACCAGCATGGTACTCGGGCCGTAGAGTACGTAACCGGCGGCAATTTGTTTGCGCCCGTGTTGCAGCAAGTCTGAAGCTGAGCCGTCCGCATCATCTCCTTCTTGCTTGCGGATGCTGAAGATGGAACCGACATTGAGATTGGTATCAAGATTGGAAGAACCGTCTATGGGGTCGTAAAGCAAACTGTAGCGTCCGATCGGACAGTTTTCGGGAATGTAGTAGGGTTTTTCCATTTCCTCGGAAGCCAAGCGGCAAACCAGTCCGCTTTGCTGGAATACCGAGATAAATACGTCATTGGCATAGACATCCATCTTTTTGACGGATTCTCCCTGCACGTTAACGCCCCCGGTAAATCCCAGAACATCGGCCATTAACCCGGCCCTGCTAAGCCGCCGCGCGATCAACTTGGCAGCTAGTCCGATGCGATTCATCAGAGCGCTGAGATCCTGAGCGTCTGGTGAAAAGCTGTGGAGTTGCTGGAGTACGTGACGGGATAGAGTCGTGCAATCGCGGTCTAAGGCTTGCACCCGATCGCTCGGGCTGGTGCTGCTTTCTGCTGTCGGCGCGTGTACCATGATTTTGAGGTCCTCCCTGTCTTGCGGCTC